>JAHFEZ010000032.1 GCA_023248265.1 Deltaproteobacteria bacterium | reverse complement strand
AAATGGTCAAAGCACGGCTGGCTCGTGCGATTGAAAGAGCATTGAAAGGGGAAATCCCTGTTATCCGAGGGAAAAAAGGGGTTCGCATTCGCGTGTTACCAGAAATTCCAACGTTTAAACTGGATTTGAAAGTCGCAAGGCTTTTAAGAGAAAAACTTCCTCCAGCTCCGATTGATCTCCAGACTTCGATGGCGACTCCGATGGCCCCCATGGCGGCGAAGGACAATTCTGATTTGGGGCAAGGCGATGGCGATATCGGAGATCACCACTGGGATAAGAAAGATGAAGATGGAGATGGAGGCGATGGTGATGGCGATGGGGATCCAGACGATGGAGATGGAGATGATCCTACGGATCAGTGGGGAGATGGAGCTGGAGATCCTCGCGATATTGAAATTCCTCTAGATCTGTGGGCCCAGCTTTTAAGTGAAGAGCTGGAGCTCCCCAATACGAGAAAGCTTTCAGGAAAAAGCGAAGAGGTAGATACCTTTAGAGTGGGTGCCCGAAAACATCCCAAGGGAAGTATTCTTTGGGACCGGACGATCCCGGCCGCTCTTTTTCATTCCATCATGGAAAGGCTAGCCAAAGGAAAACCTCCCATTGAGGACTTAGGAAGACAACTTGTCGAAGGCAATCGGTATTTAACGCCCGATGATTATATTGTGTCTTCGACGGATACAACCCCTCTTCCCGATATTAAAGCCGTAGTGACCGTTGTAGTCGACATGTCCGGCAGTATGGGCGGTATTCCTCAGGCCTTAGAAAGTGAGTTTATCTTTAACTTAAGGCTTCTACTCAAAGCCCAATACAAGGAAGTCGTATTCCGATTCATAGGGTTTGATACAGCAGCTAAAGAATTTACAGAAGAGGAGATCTTCCATAAAACTTTGGGAGGGGGAACAGCCTATGCATCAGGATTTAGAATGGCTGGAGAAATTTTAGATACCTATCCGGACAGTACGTGGGACAAATATCTTGTAGGTATGGGAGATTGCCAAACGGGAGATACGGCTGAAACGATGGCGCTCATTCGAGAAATTTATCCGCACACGCGCTATACGACCTTTGCGGCGGTCGATGGATTTGGGTGGGGAGTGGCCGAGCAAGACTTGGCTAAAGCAGCACAGCAGTTTGCTCAGACCAATCAATGGTTTGGGTATGCGTATTTAACGCCCGGAGGGGTCATGCCCGTGCTGCTAGAACTTTTCGGAAAGAATAGGCAAAAAAAGGAATGAAATTTCTTGCTCTACTTTTTAGTTTATTTCCTCTCTTCGCTTTTGCGAATTCCGAGTATGTGATTCGCACGGAAAGCGGACAAGATCCTTATCTCATCGTCATTGAAGATACCACGGGGGCTTCGACGAAAGCCCCAGGGGTGTATGGGCGAGATGTTTCAGGCGCATGGCGAATGCTCATGCCTGGCCATGTGGTGGGAGGACAAACCACGGGAGGGGTGTTGGCGCAACTGGATTTGACACACCTAGATGGGCGCTATCAAACGATTGTGATTGTCGATGGCGAAGTTCGTATCTTTCATTTAAATACCCGGCCCACCGATCCCAAAAGTTTTATTCGAGTGGGAGGCCCCGACACACCTGCTCACGACTTTTTCTTTCCCAAGCGGCCGCTTTCTCTTCCCAAACTTTCTTCTTCGGATGATGTCTCCGTGGTTCAGGCAGATGTGGATGAGAATCTCTTGCCCCAAGCGATGCTCGTGTCAATGAGGCTTCCTACTCCCACCCTTCAGGGGGGAGATGGCGTCACACTTCTTCTCATTTTAAAACCGGCCCAGGATCCTCAAAGTTCACATCTAGAACTCGTTCGTGATCCTGTAGTGATTGATTATAAATTTCAAACGCCTGGACAACTTCAGCGTTTGTGGATCCGTGACACCAATCATAAGCGTCAAATTGGCGTGCTTTCTCGTCTTGTCATGGAGCATTTTGGACAAGCACAAGACCCCAATGAGCCTCAAGCCATTCAAAAGTGGAGAGCCAAGATGGAGTTATTTATCGAAGAATTCTTGGATCGTGGAGAGCCCTTTAATAGTGAGACGATGCTTTTGCCTCCGTACGTATATTTTGAAACGGGCGCTATCAAGATAGGCGCGCTTCCTACCCATAGTCAGCCTTTAACCTCTCATTTGATAGTCACCCAGCTTTACGATCCCATCGAAGGACAACAAGGCGTTTACATTGGGTCTGCATTGGACAAAGGGGACAAAGGGCAAAAAATTACGCCGAAGGAATTTACATTTTGGGGGAAATTAGATGTGGATGCCAATGGGCAGTATCAAATTTTTTCACATTTAGACCCATCTAATGGCCAAGAATATGCAGCTTTGGTGTATATCAATGAAGAACTTTATCTTGTGGTGGAACGTCCAGAGGTTGCAACCATCCGAGTTTTTGATTCCAAAATTCCTAAGCCACAAAGACTTAGTTTTTATATTCAAACCCAAGAGCAAGGAGTGGGTCAAGACAAGCAAATACTTCATACGGTATTTCTTTCAGCGCAGTGGAAAAACAAAGAAAGTACCAGTGTGTTGGTGGTTCGTCAGGAGCCTGGTTCTAAAACTTTAAAAGCTATTAAATCCTTTGGACTGCCAGCAAAATTTTATGAAGAGTGGGAATTGGCAGCGCGGGTGTATGAAGCCAATGGAGAGCTTTTTTTTGACTTTATCACTCCTCCTCAAGAATCTGAACGAGCCTATGAACAAGCTTATGATGAGACGGTTGCTCATACTAATGTGACCCGTACGGCCTCTGGGAATCCAGTGGCAGGCTATCTTAGGGCCAAAGAAGAAATTCCTGTGATTCCCAATGTTTTAGAGTATCGGGCCTTTAATGAAACAGGAGGTTTTAGAAAAGAAACAGGGCTTTTTTTAACAAAGCCAGAAGCCGGTGGCAAAACGACTGTAGAGGCGATTTCTGGGGGTCTTTTAATTCCTTCGTGGGCTTCGAAAAAAGAGCCCTTTTTATTTTCAGAGGAAGTGGAACTTTCTGCCCTGAGTGATAAAGGCATGAATGATAAAGGGCGGCTCACTGCAGTGGCCTATGATCCTAGTTTTCGAGAAGGCGCAGAAGGATTTTCGATTGCTCTCATTTTAACTCCAGAACCTTTTTCCAGAACAAAATTTACTCCCATTGTTCAGCATTTGCCATTTCGGTTTCCGATATCGATGCTAAAAACGGTTCTTTTATTTTCTGGAAAGAAAAAAAGTGCAGATCAATTTACCATGCTTTGTACTGTCAATGAACCTCCTGCAGAGCGGGCACATCCTTCCTTGCGAGCAGGTGTATTCCCCGTTTCATTCCAAATTTTAAAGGGGGCTCGAAAAGATGATCGAAAAGACGGGAAAGACGAGATCGATCCACTGGCCTTCCGAGTGACCTTTTCAGAGCGTTTTTTGGTTCAACAATCTCTTTTACCCTCAGAAATTTTAGTACGCTTAATGTTGGATGAGGCTGGGCGCTTGTATTGGATTTCAGATCCTAAAAAATCCAAGTCGGTCGCAGATTATGGATTTATTCGTTTACACGATGGAAATGCCGTCCTGGCTAATTCGACGGAAGGGCGGGCCTTAACGTTGGTGAGTCTCACGGATGCAACCAAAGGGGATCCGAGAGCAGCGGCCCGTTTTACAACAGCCAATTGGAGATTTTTTGGAAAATATGCAGCCGAAGACTTAAGTAAGCTTTTTGATGTGGCGGATGGCTCTGCTGAAAAAGAGGCAGGCTCCGTCGCGGGGAAATCAGCCGCTACTAAAAAAGATCAAGCTGTAAAGTGGAGAACAGTGCATCAACGGATGAGAGATTTTTTCCCGGGTCTAACAAACATGATCCAAGATTTGTCAGATCCTTCGAAACCCGCCCAACATCGTGTTCTTTTGGTTCCCTCGGGACATCAGCCTCTTCTTATGGGATATCTTTATAAATTGTGGATGGAAGAAAAAAATGTACAAACCGCTCAACATCATAAACTTTTGCCAGATGGATTTTTGTGGAGTGCAGACAACGAAGCTTTAAAAATGTATTATCTTCGACACCAAGTGGGGGGACAAGATGATTTCTTTGCTAATTTTGGTGAAATGGCTTCGCATCGTCCTTCAGAACGACCTGTCCTTGTGGTGGATATGGATGAACTTTCAAAAACAGGAAGACCCATCAATCGCCTTGAAAGTAATCAAGAACCTTTTATGATTTCAGGCGCTCTTATAGAGGGAGCGGAGCAAACGCCCATTCCTCCCCATGCCTTGTATCTTTTAGCCACGGAAGGAAAGCGCATCCCTATTGAACAATTTGCCGCGATGTCTCCAGCAGAATTAGAGCAAAAAGTGTCAATTCTTCTCATTGGATCTCGAAATAGTTGGAGTGCGTTACTTAAGCAAGCGGGAGAAGGGGTTGAGCTTAAAGCAGGATTAGAGAGACATTTTCAAAATCTGGTATCTTACTACCATGGAAGTTGGCGTGTGTGGGGCCCTAATACGACATTGGCCAGTCCTCTCATTCAAGGACTGGTTGAAAGAGGAGTGGCTCGGTATCGAGAAGAAGTTTTTCCAGAGTTAGAAGGAGTTTTAAGAGAAATTTCAAGTCCTGCCGAACCTCCCAGACACCGTGTGCTTATTGTGCCCAATGAAATTAAAGAGTATGTTCGAAATTCCATTTTTGCAAGGTGGGCCGATCCTTCTTTAGGTCAAAATCCTTGGAATCATCAAAATACGAATCTAAGACTTTTTCATGTGGCGCAATCCCCGAAAGAACAGGCGCAAGCCCCTCCTCAAGATGCTATTTTTGATAACTTAGATATTATGAAAAGCCTTACTTTCCAAGAAGGCCCAGGCTCAGGTCAAAGGCCCGTACTCCTGGGAGACCTAAGCGCCATTAAGGCCATCAATCGTCCTACAGGAGGGGGCGTGGAATTTCAGATTCAAGATATTACTATTGAAGAGAAAAAAGGAGAGTCTTTGGAAACCACTCCCGATGTAAGTGCGGAATCAGCCTATCCGCATCTTTTATATTTATTGGCCACGGAAGGAAATAAAGTCGATCTTAAAGATTTTGGAGCCTTTTCAACAGGAGACAAAAAAGTTCCCATGCTTTTGCTAGGAACACAAGCAGAGTGGGATCGCATCTTAGAAGATGCATCGATTGAAAAAAAGGGGGGGTTGGCTACGCATTTTGAAAAAGTGACCTTAGCTGTTCCAGATCACATCACACGCAAAAGAATGCTTGCCCAGGTTTTAGCACGGCCTGAAATTCGCAGTCTTAGATATGTATTTGATCCACGTGTTCCTGGAAGCAAAGATCCAGAGCCTGCCGATCAAATCAAAGCTCAAGATGAACTGTTGGCCTATATTGTCAGTACCTGTGAACGTCTGGCTCGAGAAAATAACATGGATGTGCTCACAGCATTTTTAAAAGCACTTCAAGCCTTCAGTCGAGCCTTGGTCAACGACGAAGTGCCTAGAACTCGAAGGCGCATTGACCGAGTTGAGATTCAAAGAGTTTTGGCTCAAATTTTTAAAGTGCAACTGAATCCTTCTTTGTTACCACCGAATGATCCCTTGGTGATTTTAAAGAGAGAAGATTTTCCATTGTTGATGCAGCAAGCCGGCGCTGAAGGACCTTTTGAGTGGTCCACACGTGTGGCTAAGATTTTACTCAAACAAACAGAGCCGACTCCTAAAATTGCCATACCCGCTTCTGCCATTCTTTTTGGAGAATCTAGCTCTGGTAAAACAAGATTTGCGTATTCATTGCTGAAGGTTTTGGGATTAGAGAAAGTAGTCTATGATTTTAATAAACCCCATAATCCAGAAGCACAAGCCTTTATTTTAAATTGCCGAAAATTAATTGACGATGATGGCAGTGCTGCCTCCAATGAGGATGGGGAAGAGCCTTCTGGCGATGGGGTAATGACGGTACGACAAGCGCTTCGTCATTTGGATCACTTTTTAACTCTGCCCAATGGAAACCGCGGGTTTATTATTATCGATGATGCCCACGCACCTAAAGATTCCATCCGAGCCAAAATCATTGCTAAGATTCAAAGTCTGGTAGGCTCTGAAGATGGGATGTGGCGAGGAAGATCAGAGCTTGTAGATGGGAGTCCACCCGTTGAAGTTCCTCTTCAAAATGTAACTTTGCTTGTCATTGCCAATCCAACCTATGATCAAAAAAGGATTGAGCAGTTTAAAAAAGATAAGTGGAGTGCTCCAACTCTGGAAGAGTTGCTTTTGGCTTCTTTGACCACAGATGAGCAAAAGTTAGATCCTTCTTTCTTAAGACGTTTTTCAGCTGTGCTTCGGATGGATACGTTTGCCAGTGAAGCTCGGGCTCCTGCTGTATTGGGAGATGTGCGAAAAGGTGCACATCAAATTTTTTCAAGCCAAAATCGGTTGATTTTAGTTTCTCCAGAAAGTGTAGAGCACCTGTGTGCACGCTTTCCCGTGGATGCCAGAACGCTTTTGTCTCAAGTTCCTCAAGCGCTTTTATCCACAGCCGATATTTCGTCTCCTACCCCAGTGCATATTATTGTTCCTCGCGTTACGGCTGTCCCATCCGCGCCTGAAGAGACATCTGGTTTTGTGGGTGTAGGGAAGGTGTCCGCAAGGCCAGATCCAAATTCTCCTTATGATGAGCGGGCGATTGAAGCCTATGTGCAAACCAGTATTCAAGGCCTTCCAGTGACCAAAGATAATTTTGAAGGAAGAGTAGAATTATTAAAATATTTACTGACTGGTTTTAGGATTCATGTGTTTGAACTCCTCATTAAATCTGTGAGTCGAGATCCCCGTTTTGCCACTGATCCCATTGCGCAGCAAAGAACTCTGGCTCCTCTTCTTCATGCGATTAAAGCGCATTTGGAGCTCAATCCTGGTGTTCGGTTAGAAGACTTAGTGCTCAATCCCAGAGATTTTGGAGTGGTCAATACAGCATTAGAAGCAGATTTTAGAAGAGCTGTGACAGTTCATGATACATTGAAGCGAGGTTTTTGGCCCAAATGGATTTTTGCTCCTACCAGAACAGCCGATCTGATGGAATTAACGCTGGGGGAAAAACGATTTGCTACAAGAGATCGTTCTAGAAGAGACGTTTTGGTTGAAACCTCTCGGATGTTGGAAGGCGTGTTAAGAGAATTTATGGGAGAGTATTATCAAGTGGGGTCATTAGATGCAAAACCTTCTGCATCCATTTGGCTTCAAAATATGACGCCTCCTTCTTTAGATGTGTTGGAGTCTATTGGGAAAAGATTAGGAACAGAGTTTTTAGACTTTTTAATGCATTTACATGAAGAAAATTTAATGGAAGTGAGAGGACCCGAAACCTATGAACTCATTACCCCGTATGATGCAGCTCGTTTTTATTTGCTGACTTTGGATCGAGCGATTTCAAGACTTCCCTGGGGGGGGATCACGCAATTTATGACTTCCTCATTGGAAGTGGCTGCGCAAGAGATGTCTTTAGGAGAGCGGCCGAATGTTCAAGCCATGCTTTTTGAACACCGAGATTCTTTTTTAGCGGCCAGAACGCCTGAATTACCAATACAAATGGTTGTCAATACCTCTGTTTTCAAAGAGTGGAGAGGAGAGCCTACCGATACAACAAAAGAAGATCGGATGGCGAAACGAATTTTAGATGAGTGTGAACGGATGTTAGCAAAACCCGACGCTTCGTAAAGCCCAAGGAAGCGGTAAGAAAAAAATTGCCAAAAGGCAAAAAGGGTGATATATTTATGGGCACTTTTAAAGGAGGAAATAAAACTATGAAGTCAATGAAGTTAACCATTTTTTTAGGGATCTTGGTGCTGTCTTTTCAAGTTTTTGGTCAAGCTTTTGGCCAAGGAAGTACAGCTTTAACGGTTATTCAAGGGGAGACAGGACGTGCTTTAATCAATAAAGCCATTCAAAATAATCCTGCAGCCCGTGAATTTTTTGCAGGCGTTTTAGGAATAAAAGCTGAAAAGCTGGTAGCCATGGATCCTGCTCTTCGCCAAACGCAACTCATCTCCCGACTCAATGCCGAAGGACCTGACCAACAAAGTCTGGTTCGCAAAGCAATTGACTTTACTCAAACTACCAACACAGCCAAAACGAGTGCGGCGGATTTAACTTTAGGCGGAAGCGCTTCTTCAGAAGAAGTTTTTGGGGGTAAATTAAAAACGCAGGTAGGTGGCAAAAAAACAATTCCTCTTCCTCCAGCAGCTTCAACCACAACTACCACGTCTGGTGTGAAATCTGAACCCATGTTGGTTCAATTTACAAATCAGTTGGTGGATCGAGGCGAAATTACAGATACGATGGGAACCCAATTCCAATCTGCAGTGACAACAACAGATGTCGAAGGACGAGATGTGGTTCGTTGTATTACCCGATGGCAACAGCCAGCCAATCGTGCTCTCTATGTGAAAACCATTATTGCAGGATCTAAACTTTTGCCAGATGGAAAAGCAGCTTTGGGAGCCATTACAGATACCATTAGCCGAGAATTAGGGGTTTCTCCTGAAGAGGCTAGACGTAGAGCCTGTGCTCTTGCCGGTGCTGGCAATATTTCATGCAATGCGTATGGGGAACCTATTTTAAGGGCTTGTCTCTAAGCCTGTAGAAATTTAGAGATACATTCCAAAGTATAAAAATTTATCCCTCTCTAGATGCATTTAGAGGGTTTCGTGTACAAATTATTTGTACTGTTTTTTATTTTTATTTCTTCAGTGCTTTGGGCTGAGCCTTCTCTAGATTTAACTCGCATTCAATCTGAAGGAAGGCAAATTCGAGATAGTCTTCATACCCTACTTTTAAAAACCAAAAATCCAGGTACCTTGGGAATTTCTGGCCCCTCCTCCCAAGAGTTGAAACGGGAATTAGAGACTCTAGAAGCTCAGCTTTTGAGTTGGAAAGAAACTCTGACTGCCGTCGTCAATGGGTCATTGGCAGTAGAGCAAAAAGCACAAATCATTGCCTTTTATTTTGCGCAATATTCTATCCTGGTTCAGGTACGTGCTTTGGCGGGCCCTGAATATTCTGATGAAGCCTGGCCCCAAAATACTAAGAAGAGTTTTTCTTTTCCAGTGAGCGTCCAGGTTCTTTATGAGATTTCTGGAGATTCTCCTCTAAACTTGGCCAGTTCTCCCGAGTCTCCAGTCATCTTGGATGAAGAGCCAGAAACATTTCAACACCTCACATCTTCTTCTGTGCTTCATTTGCAATTGAGTGGGCTTCATGTGAGTGCACTGCGCCAGATGGCTTTGTCGAATGAAGCTACAGCTGAAAATTATTTTACCCTTGTTCAATTTTTAATGGTGAGTTGGTTTTTTGAATCGTTAGATAAGACCCACTTATATATGACGGGCAAAAAGAAAGAGGTTAGAGAAGAGATGCCTGCCCAACTGAGTCAACGGTTTCAAGGGTTTGGGGATATTGCAAAAAATTTAAAATTAAAAAAATGGATGATGCAAGAAAAGATATGTCGAGAACAAATCCTCCAACACATTCCAGAGGTTTCTCTTTTCTTTGCAGATGATGCTTGGGTGGATCAGTTTACTTCAGCACTCTTAGCTCCCGAATTTCACGATGAATATGTTCAAAAATATAAACAGATTTTTAATGAAAGTGAACCTGTGGATGTTAAAGAAGCGTTGGCTTTTATTGTTCGTTCTTATCCATTGCCACTTTCCCCCTTATCGCTGGAGCAAAGAAGTGCTTTATTAAAAAAGTGGTACACACAGGCGAGGGCCTCTGTCATCCAAGCGCTGCTTCCGGATGGACAGGCGGATGGACAAACGTTGTCTCAAGAAACCAAACTGGCCATTGCCAAATTATTTATGGAACGCTTTCAGACGTATTCCGAAGCTTTGCCACCCCAAGTGATTGCAGACTGGGCCAAAACTTCTTTTTGGGAGGATGCAGCTCAAGAAATGATTCGATCCCAATATGTATTCATGCTCATAGAACTTTCTAAAAAAATACAAACTCAACTGGCATTGCCTCAAAATCAGCTGCCCCTAGACTTAGTGGCATTGGATTTAGCCCTGGAAAAAGATTTTTTAGTGATGGGACTTGAGCCGGCCACCCTCCAAAGAAAAATGGCTGTGGTCCAACAACCTACTGTAAAAGAAGCAAAGGACACCTATGAAGCACTTTTAACAGAGCTCAAAGTTTCGATTCAAAAAAATCCCAAGCCTTCTCAAGTACAAACCTTGTCCCAAAGAACTCAGCTCAAAGTGTGTGAAAAACTAGAAAAAGAACTCAAAGAATTTTTGAAAGTGGGGGAGTGGTATTTGGGGAGCAAGGAAAATCCTTCTACATTAGGGGATTTACCCCTGACGGATGTTCAAAAAGAAGCGTATCGAGAAATGATGAAAGTTAAAATGATGGGAGAGCATCATATTTTGATGATGGAAGTGGGTATTAAGAAAACACCTCTTTATGAACAACTTGGGAAGCTTAATCCTGCAGAGTCTAATGTATGGATTCAAGAAGCCTTAGAAAAGATTCAAGATGAGACGATTGAAAAAATTCATACCGTGGCTCAAGCCAAAACGATAGATGACATTCAAACAATTGTAGCCAAGTCTCCGCTTCTTCATGCTTTGATTTCTCAGTATCCGGCCTTTGGTGAGCAGGATGAAGATTTAAAGAGAAAAGTGACGTCTCCTAGTTTTGCAAACTTAAGTTGGAATGAGCTTCATCATCGCATTACATATCCTGGATTTACATTTTTATTGCTTCACTGGGTGATTAAATTTGTTCCTGGAGTCAGAACTCATCCTCTCATGCGAGTTGTCGATGCCGCGATTTCTCCCTACCTTTCGTATTTTCTTGTGACGGCTTTTTCGATGGT
Source organism: Deltaproteobacteria bacterium (assembly GCA_023248265.1). Lineage (GTDB taxonomy): Bacteria > Bdellovibrionota > JACOXK01 > 2-02-FULL-40-11 > 2-02-FULL-40-11 > JACPST01. The sequence goes on along the minus strand of JAHFEZ010000032.1, from coordinate 3,081 downwards.
GGGGGTGAATATTGTGTGGCAATGGGAAACCATTGAAGAAAAGGAAGACGATATTGCACTGCTGAAAGAGTATTTAGAAACCAGCGCGGGGGACGATTCTTTTAGTGATCTTGTGACGGTTACTCGGGCTCAAGAAGAACGAGACGTGATGTGGTCTCAATGGAAATCGGAGAGAGTATTTGATGTGGCTTTTCTAGGCTTTCCTTTCTACGCCAGACCTTTTCAGCGCTTTGCGGTGGGGATAAAAGATCGCATGTATGGAAAGCTGTTTCAAGATGTAGGTTTTAGTCAGGGAAAATTTAGTTGGAATGAAATGGATATCCGTACGATGTCTAAGGCGACTCTGGAGCGGATTCGTCAAGACCATGCAAATGACAAAAACCTTCAAGGGTGGATGACAGATCGCGTTCAGACGGCGGAACAAAAACTTTTGAAAATTATTCAAAGATCAGAAAAATCAATGCAGCGAAAAACAAGACATTTTCAAGAGGAATTTGGCGCTTTGCGGATGGAAGAGGGGCAATGGGATCCTGTGGCGGTTATTCAATCTTTAGAGCGCATGAAGGTATTGCGGCAAGAAAAATTGATTTCTCAAGAAGTCTTAGATGAAGCTATCCATGGGGCTCAAGAACTTTTAAAAGAGGTACGTGTGCCTTTTCAAACTTTAAACCCCAAAGGTCCAGCGGCAGATCTTCAACGAAGACTTATTTTTGTTCGAGATATCACATCGGCTCAAGTCGGAGAAAAAGCCGCTGGGGTACGCATTTGGATAGATGATGCTTCACAATATATGGGTGAGGAGGCTCCTCCTCTGGATCCTGTTTTAGAACGAAATGTTCAAACGGTGGTGGATGCCCAAGGCCATGAGTTTGAACTCATTATGTACAAACGTGTCTCCCCCTATGTTGCTCGGAAAGTGTGGCCATGGCAGCGATGAAAAAAATTTCTGTTGTCATTTTATTTTTCTCTTTAAGTCTCTGGTTAAATCTCTGGGGGCCTGTCGTTACATCTTTGGGGGCCAGTGATGCTTTTTCCGAAGAAGCCCTGCGTCAAACCATCGATGATTATTTTCAGTTTTTTGAAGAGTGGACGAAGCCAATTTCTCAGGATGGTGTTCAGGAAGAGGGTGTTCAGACAAAGGCAGCGGGTTTAGAGAAACAAACAATGGTGAGTCGACGCGCGCAAGCCTTAACCAATACTATTCTAGATTTAGGCAATGAGCCCTTTAATTTATTTTTAGGTCAAGTGATGGGGCGTTATTTAGAGGAACCTCACCATAGAGAGGCTTGTCAACTTTTGATAGGAGAATTGATCAGGACGACTCGATCAGAGATCGAAGCAGGTCAAAATCATCGTCTTTGGAAGTCAACGGTGAAAGGAGCTTCCGACGGTTTTTATATCTTAACGACTCTTGAAATTATTCAAGCATTGGGCAAAAAGACAAAAGTCATGGACAGGCTCTCACGGATGGCACAAAAAATTTCTAGTCAGCCAGTCCCCCAGGTTGCTGTTGAAACAACAGCGATGGTTGCCAGTGCAGCAGAGGAAGCACGATTGCCTATGGTTATAGAGCAGGTGGCAGCCAAAGAAGCAGGAGAAAGTTTTTTAAAAGGTCTTTCTTTTAAGCTGAGCCCGATTCAATTAGAAAAGCTTTTAGGAAAACCTGGAGTTCCTAGAATCATTCGTGTGGTTGGGATCGGAGCTCTGATTGGGATGCTTTATGATGGCTATGCGTATCATATTTCTGAGCAAAAATTAGATCCTCAGATTTTATTTCATATCATTCAAACATTGGCCATTTTGGATCTGACGGCTCGAGTGTTAGAGTTTAATGGAAAACTACTTCAATCTGAAAGTAAAACTCCAGCCTTAGAACTTTTAAACTCAGGACGATTTGAATCTTATCGTTTGGGGCAACAGCTTTTGGAAAAGGAATTTAAACAATTTGAAACCGCGGCCCCTCAGTTTTTAGCCAATGTGCCTTTAAATAATGAAAGTGTTGCTCCCGCCGTCCCCCCATCTAAAGAAGCGCCTTTAGAAATATTTTTGGATTCTTTCTACGAAACTTATCCTCAAATTGAAGCCGTATTTGAGCACACTCAGGTGCATGAGCGGCTGTCTTTGGGTTTGAAAGAAGATGAAAAATTTCAAAAAGTTTCTCGTGTGAGCCTTTCTCCCATTGAACTGATGCTTCAAGAAACCTCTATTTGGATTCGCCGCACTTCAGAAAAAATTGCACAAGAAGCCCTCAGTGCCCCGTCTCCAGAAAAGGAGGAAAAATGAAAAGAATTCATCCATTTTCTTCTTGCACTTTATTTGTATAGTTTGTTACTATTTTAGTAACTATCTATACAAAAAAGAGGCCGCTCCCTGGACAAAAGATTTCTTTCTAAATTCTATCCACACCTTAAAATTCGAACCTTAATTTAAGGAAGCTCTAATTCTTTTTTACCCAGATGGTAAGGGTTTTTATGTTCATATAAGTGAAAAAATGTCGTGACAAAATTTCAGTTGAGTGCCAATATGATGTAAAGTGTCTCAGGATCAGCCCAACTCAAATCTTTTTTACTTTGCTGAACGATTAAAAGTTCCTTTTTGTTTTATGATTACACAGAAAGCCTCTCAACCTAGAAGCATAAAAAATGGGAATATTTTTGTTCATTGCCTATCCTCTGCAGCTTTTTTGAGCCAACTGGGGTGTTAAATTTAAAATTTTTTGTAATTTTTTCATGAGTGTCTAATTCATTTGTAATCCTTCTGTTGCCCATCCTTTGATTTTCTTCATGAATTTTTTGGCATAGGCTTTGCTAATGTCATCCTGACACAGCAGGAGGTGTTCTTATCATGATGCAAAAAGTTTTAGCAATTTTACTCTCTCTCTCATTTCTTTTATATCCCCTGGCATATCCCCTGGCCTTTGCAAAAGAACCTGTGCCAGCAGAAATTCAACCAACAGAAATTCAAGACAAGATTTATTTAAAAAGTCACAATGCAAAATTGTATCAGGCCTTAAAGCTGATTGATGATCGATCCAATTGGCTCAAAGCCAGTGAACTTTTGCGAGAGATTTTAGCCTCAGAT
>JAHFEZ010000065.1 GCA_023248265.1 Deltaproteobacteria bacterium | reverse complement strand
GGGCCACTTGAAACGCAGATAAGATCATCTCCTCGCTGGCCGCATGGGGGCTATGGGGAGCGGGGCAAACCGTTACCATCTTGTCCTTTCCATTGTATTCCTTCATGAGCTCTAAACACCTGTGGCGGGCTTCTTTGGGGGTTTCTCGATACCGCACAGGCCCCGTTTTCCAATCGTAAAAACAGCGCGCCAGCACAAGACGCATACCCAAATCCTTGGCCGCTTGAATCACGGCCATGGCATTGTCATTTGCATGGTCTTGAATATAGAAAAAATCACACACCGTTGTAATGCCGTGTTTCAACATTTCTCCAAAAGCAAAAAGAGCGCCTGTATACATGTCTTCTTTTTTCAAAGACAAAGAATATTTATAGATGCCCTGGTCTCGCCACTCTAAAAAGGGCTTGTCATCTCCAAACCCTCGCACCAGAGATTGAAAAGAGTGATTGTGTGTATTTACGGTTCCTGGAAGAAGGGCTACATTCCCTAAGTCAATGACCTTTTCTCCCTTAAAATGCTCTTCTGAAGCCACACGCAAAATTGTTCCCTCTGAAATTTCTAAAACAAGATCCCTCTGAAGTCGACCTTGATAAAAGAGCCATTTTGCCTTATAGCGCTCTAAAGCCATATGTATTTTAAAAAGTTCATGGTGATATGCATACTTTTCTCTAACGTTGCTTACGGACAAATTCAAGCAAAAGAAATCCTTATCTATAGCCGCCCAGAAGAAGTTACGCCTCAAAATTCTTCGTCCTTTATCCATGTACTTTCTGTATCTCCCAAAGACTATGGCAAGTCCGTCAGCGATTTTTTAAAAACCCAAAAGGGGATCACTATTCGAAGCCAATCGTCCTCGGGCTCTCTGGCCACCGCAAATATTCGAGGCATTGGAGCGGGAAAAGCTGAACGTGTTTTGGTGCTTTTAGATGGCATTCGGCTCAATACGGCTCAAGGAGGCGGGGTGGATCTTTCGCGCATCTCTCTTTCTTCCGTTGAAAAAATAGAAATCTTACGAGGAGGGGAGTCTGCTCTCTATGGCTCAGATGCCATGGGAGGGGTGATCAATGTTGTCACCCGCAAAAATATTTCTAACCCACAAACCATCTATTCTTTAACCAAAAAAAATTGGGATTTAACCTCTTTCAATGATCATAAATTTTCTCTAAGCAGTCAAAGAAATTTAGGGAAATTCCAACTCTTTTTCAACGCGCACTCCCAAAAGGATAGGGGAGACTATGCGTTCAAAAATCCCTTAACTTTAGAAAACCAAAAAAGAGAAAATAATCAATTTCAATCCTATGGAGGATATTCTAAAGTTGTGTGGCTTGTAACACCTGAGACCTCTTTTTCCGTTGCAGGAGACCTCTTTTTTGCCACTCAACACACGCCTGGATCTCTAAACTGGCCGCAAAGCCACGCTATTCAGACGGACAAACGCTGGTTGGCCGATTTTAAACTCGCCCATCGCTTGGACAACGCCCAAGAATTTTGGATTCGATTTCCTGTCCGGAAAAATGAGCTGCGCTACTTGGCCGAATCCTCTGTACACAAAAATAATCACAGTGAACCTCAAATTGCTTTTTCTTTCCCTTATGGAGAGCGCCATTTCGTCACTCTTTTAGGACAGGCGTATCAAGATAAAGTTAAGAGCACTGCTTATGCTTCCTCACAAAAAAAATGGACTTTTGCAGGGGCATTAAAAGATGATTATTTTATGACTTCCTTGCTTAAGCTTGCTCCTGCCATGCGATTAGAACATTCCAAAGGACTCACCATGGTTTTCTCTCCCAAAATAGGGGCCACCTATCAACTCCTGTCTTCTCTTTCTTTAAAAGCGAATCTTTCTCGCAGCTTTCGAGCTCCGGCTTTTGATGAACTTTATTGGAGGGGGGATGGGTTTATAGGAAACCCTACTTTGTATCCTGAAAAATCTTGGGATGGAGACATGGGTTTTTCGATCGAAAAACTTGGATTTAAAATTGAACAGGGTCTTTTTATTTCTCGGATCCAAAATCTAATTGACTACACCCCCATGGCCTCTACAAATGTATGGACCTATCGAAATCTTGATACAAGCAACTCCATTTGGGGAAATGAAGTTTCTCTAGAATCGCTTTTACCTGTTATGAGCCACTTTTATGGCTCTCTCAATTACACGTGGCTCAATACCCGACTTCCCCATCGCGCCCATCATACCTTAAACTCCTCGCTCAAGTGGGAACAGCAAAAACTCAAACTCTTTTTAAACCATCAATACCTAAGCGCGGTTCAAACAAACGATGAGGACAGGCCTTTCATCCCCTTATTTCATATCTTTGATTCTGGGGGATCTTACGAGTGGACACCTTCATTAACTGTAACGGCACAAATTGAAAATATATTCAATCGTGCGTATGAAAGAATTCCTTTTTATCCGATGCCAGGAAGGACATTTAGTCTGAGTGTTTCGGGAGTGATATGAAAAAAACTCTAAACATAAAAACGCTACTTTTAAGATGCCCTTCAGAATGGCTCGGCTGCGCCTGCGCTTTATTTCTTCAGAACATCTTAAAAGTAGCGTTCCTATTTTTACCCTTAGTTTTCAACCCCCTAAACGCTAAGGCTTCCGTTAGGGCTAGAATTATTTCTCTCGCACCAGATCTAACAGAAATCATTTATGCGTTAGGGCTGGAAAATGATCTGGTGGGGGTTTCTGACTATAGCAATTTTCCCCCGGAGGCCCAAGCCAAGCCCTCCGTAGGAAGTTTCATGGCACCCAATTTAGAAAAAATTCTTCTCTTAACTCCTACGCATGTCTTAACCCGCACGGGCGCTACTCCCTCTTACATCTCTCAAATACTTCAAGCTCACCCTATTTCAGTATTGTCTTTTCAGGCACAGAATGAAAATGACATTTATGAAACACTACAAAGAGTGGGCCAGCTGTTTGGCAAAGAAAAAAAAGCTTCGGAATTGATCGTTCATATGAAAAAAACTTTCTTAAAAATTCAAAAAGAAACATCTCTTAAAAAAACCCCTTCCGTTCTTGTTCAAATTGAAGAAATTCCTATTATGGTTGCAGGACGAGGCACGCTGATTGACCGGGCCATCATCCTGGCGGGAGGCAAAAATGCAGCTCAGGCTTACTCAGGCTATCCCAAACTTCAAAAAGAAGTGGCGTGGAAATTAAATCCAGATATTGTCATTCTACCTAAAACAGAAGGGCAAGAATTAAAACTTAAAAGCATCATGAATGCATGGGAACACCATAAAAAGCCTACCGCCATTATTTCTGGAGATCTTCTCACGCGCGCCACTCCTAGATTTTGTGAAGGAGTTCAAAAACTAGCCCAAATACTTCAATGACGCTAAAATTAAAAATCATTTACACCTCCAGTTTACTTTTCTTGGCGTTGGTCGTCCTTGCATTGGCTTCTTTATCCTTAGGATCAGAGTTTTTTTCTTTTCGAGAGCTTTTTAATCCTTCCTTTAAAATCATTGTGTGGGAACTTCGGCTTCCTAGAATCTTACTGGCAATTGCTACAGGAGGAGCTCTGGCCACAAGCGGTTCTGTACTGCAAGTGCTTTTAAAAAATCCTCTGGCCGATCCCTATATCTTAGGCATTTCTTCCGCAGCTGCGTTTGGCGCAACTTTGGCATTTATTTTTCATCTTCCCTATCCCTGGATCTCTATTTTTGCTTTTGGAATGTCTCTTCTGGCGCTTTGGCTTATTGTGAAGGCTGCCCAACGATACGTGCACTCCTCCTCTCATTTTCTTCTTCTCACAGGTGTTTTGTTGAGTTTTCTCTTTTCATCGGCTGTCACATTCTTTCTCACACTTGCGCAACCCTTCGAAGGAGCTTCTCTTCTTTTTTGGCTGATGGGAAGCCTTTCTCAGCCCTTGTCTGCCTGGGTGCTTCTCCTAATCTTAGTCCTTATTTTTGGGATTTGGGGATTCATGTACACCCAAGCCTACGCCTTAAATCTCCTCAACTTAGGAGAAGAGCACGCCCAAACTTTAGGAATCAATGTCTCTCACACCAAGAACGTTTTTTTTATCACAATCTCTTTGCTGGCCGCAGTGTGTGTTTCTCTAACAGGCATGATTGGATTTGTTGGACTTTTAATCCCCCATTGGGTTCGATGGGGATGGGGCAATGACCATCGGCTCACGCTTCCTCTAAATTTCTTAAGTGGCTCTTTATTTCTCTTGATTGCAGATACACTCATACGAACTTTGACTACACAAGAAATTCCCATAGGGGCTGTGACGGCCCTCATAGGAGCTCCTCTATTTTTAGGCATTCTTTGGAACACAATACCCCCAAAAACCTTATGACCCCTATTTTGGAATTAAAACATATTTCTTTTGATCACACCCCCCAGCATCCTCTCTTACAAGACATTTCCTTCGCTGTCTCCCGTGGAACTTGGCTTTCTATCTTGGGTCCCAATGGGAGTGGAAAAACAACCCTTCTAAAACTCATAAGTCGGATTTTGCTCCCCAAGGAAGGGAATCTGTATCTCTATGACAAAACTTTTGATTCTTTTTCTCTCAAAGAACTCGCACAACATATCGCTTACGTTTCTCAAGATTTTCAGCCCATCTTTTCTCTTTCTGTTTTGGAGTTTGTGCTTTTAGGACGTGCCCCTTACTTAAAAGGCCTCTCTTTTGAATCTGAAAAGGATATGTCCATTGCTATACAAAGTTTAAAAGACACCGATACTTTGAAATTTAAAGATCGCCTGCTTCATACGCTTTCTGGAGGAGAAAAACAAAGGGTGTTGCTCGCAAAAGCGCTTACCCAAGAACCCCAGATTCTCTTGTTAGATGAACCTTCGGCCCATCTTGATTTGAAATATCAAATCGAAGTTTTTTCTTTGCTCAAAAATCTGCGCCAGAAGAAAAACTTAACCATCATTTCTGTGTTACACGATATCCGACTTACAAAAGAATTCAGTGAAGAAATTCTCTTTTTAAAAAATGGCTTGCCGGTGGCTCAAGGAAAAACTCAAGCTCTTTTAACTGAAGAAAATCTGTATCAGATTTTTGATGTCCGAATTTCACTATGAAGCTAGATCTGGACCTGTTGAAAAAATCGAATTTAAGGGGGCTGTTCAAAAAAGTCCAGATACTAGGCGCCCGAGAAGTCGCGACTGAGGCGTACTTGATTAGTACGTCGAGGGAGAGACGACGAGGGCAACGACGTAGATGGGCTTTTTTCAACAGCCCCTTTAGAAGAGAATGCGAAAACTTATAGCGTGCGTATAGCTCCGCAAAGCATCCATAGAATTTTGAAAAGCATAGAAGGCGCCAAATTTATACTCCGCCCATCCCAAACCCAAGCTATAAAAATTTCTAGCCTTTTGATCAGACAA
>JAHFEZ010000003.1 GCA_023248265.1 Deltaproteobacteria bacterium | reverse complement strand
GTAAAAAAATGAGGGACTCCTTTCGGAATCCCCCAGAAAAAATATATTATTTTTCGTAAAGAGTATTTACGTATCGAAGCTGTCCATTTTTAAGGTATTTTTCTAACAAAAATTGTTTCTCAGGTGCGGCTGGATTTTTTGAATGCTCAGTGATATCAAGAAGATAACTATTTTTTGGAGGAAGTGTTCGCGATGAGTCCTTCGGGGGACCCTTTTTTTTCGTGTAGAATCCCAATAGATAGGTGACATTGGTGCTATATATAAGATCAAGCATGGAAAATCATTTAGAAAAAAATATCGAGCAAACATTGGCATATCATGAGCGAACCAAACATCACTACTATCGCTATGCTCATGCGCCAGGATATATGGATTGGGATACCCAGCCCCATCCATTTCGTTTTTATGAAGGAACGTCATCGACACAATTACCTTTTTTAAAGGATAAACAGCCTGCCAAGTATATTGAGTTGTATGAGAGAAGCAGAAACCACATAAATGAATTTTCATTAAAACATATCGGTGCATTTTTAGAGCTTTCAATGGGGCTTTCAGCTTGGAAATCTATTTCAGAAACTAAATGGGCACTTCGAATAAACCCCTCGAGTGGAAATCTTCATCCTACCGAAGCTCACTTAATACTTCCTGACATGAATGAAAATGCAGGGGGTGTTTTCCACTACGACCCTTTTCATCACGCCTTGGAAAGGAGAGCTGAGTTATCCAAAATAGTATGGACTGAAATGGAAGGTTATTACAAAACTAAAGGCTTCTTCATTGCGCTGAGCAGCATTTACTGGCGAGAGGCGTGGAAATATGGAGAAAGAGCTTTTCGATATTGTCATCACGATGTAGGGCATGCATTAGCAGCATTGAGCTTTTCTGCAAACCTACGGGGTTGGAAAGTTACTTACTTAAATACACTCTCTGATAAAGAGCTTCGAACCATTCTTGGATTTAATCAGGTTTCTTGGATAGAGCATGAAGAAGAACATCCTGATCTTTTATGCTTCGTCCACAGTCATAAAAATTCAAAAATTCCCCTGTCATTTCCTTCAGAAACACTTTCTTATTTCTCTGATATTAAATTTCAGGGGACGCCTAATCAGTTAAGTAAAGATCATTTAGATTGGGATACAATTGGTGATGTCTCTCAAGCAACCTTAAAATCAAAAACAGAAGCAAAAACTTTTGAATGGGACGCTAACCCTTATTTTCCTCAAGAATTCCAATTTTCTGCTGAACAAGTTATTCGCCAAAGAAGAAGCGCGGTCGCATTTGATGGAAAAACAACAATTTCAAAATCTCAATTTTTAGCTATGCTAGATAAAACACTCCCAAGGCAACAAAGTGCTCCCTTTGATCTCGGTCTGTTTGATATATCCATCCATCTGCTTTTATTTGTGCACCGTGTTGAGGGTATGGAACCAGGCCTTTACTTTCTTGTTCGAAATCCAAATGAATATAATCTATTAAAAGAGAAATCTAGTTCAGAGTTTCAATGGAAAAAAATACATGAATACTTGCCATTATATTTGTTAAAGACAGGTGATTTTAGACAAATAGCTGCCTCTGTGAGCTGTGGTCAAGAAATCGCAGGTGATAGTAGCTTTTCTCTTGGTATGATTGCGAGATTTGACAAAGAAATCAAAAAGGCTCCACATAACTATCGCACTCTTTTTTGGGAAACAGGAATGATTGGACAAGTGCTTTATTTAGAAGCTGAAGCTCATGATGTGCGGGGTACAGGCATTGGATGTTTTTTTGATGATCCTGTCCATGAAATACTGGGTGTTAATGACAATTCCTATCAAAGTTTATATCACTTTACCATTGGAGGAGCTGTCGAAGATATTCGGCTCATGACACATCCGCCTTACCATCATTTGGAGTCAACCTCATGAAAATAGCCTCATTACTTGCTAGCAATACTGAAATAGCTTGTGCACTTGGACTGGAAGACAAGCTTATTGGCATTTCCCATGAATGTGATTATCCACCTAGTATTAAAAACAAGCCTGTTCTGACGACTAGCTCTATTGACCCAACGAAAAGAAGCGATGAAATAGATAAAGATGTGCGACGATTACTTCAAAACGCTTTAAGTATTTATCAAGTTAATGAAGAGCTTTTAAAAAAACTTAATCCTGATATTATTATGACCCAAGATCAATGTGAGGTTTGTGCCGTTTCGTTAAAGGATGTCCATCAAGCTTTATCTTCATTGGGATGTCATGCCAAGGTCATTAGCTTAAAACCAAGAACGCTAAGCGACATGTCCACTATTTTTAAATTTGGCATTCCTGATATTAATTGGTTGAGGCAAGAAATTCGATTTAAGCTCGATGAGAAAATTAGAGAAATTAAATCTTCTATGGATTACGATGCATATTTCGTGTCGCCACCGGAAGGAATTCTTAGATTTTTGTTTAATGGCATGGCGATAGATTTTCCACAAATCCCAACAAAACAACGTTAATGCAGACATTTCTTCGATTTAAAATATCTTAAATTTATTTATCGACGAAAAACTCGCTTTGAACAATTATTCTGTTGTGCTATGAAAAGAACATGCCAAAAGACGGATCTTTTAAAGATTTCATTCTCGATCAATTAAATGGTCTTTCTGAAGTGACTGCAAGTTCCATGTTTAGTAGTTTTGGTCTTTATTCCAATAATATTTTTTTCGGAATTATTAATGATGGGCGTCTTTATTTTAAAACCAATGAGGGAACTATTCAGAAATATAAAGACCAGGGGATGAAACCTTTTCAACCCAGCGCCAATCAAAAATTAAAGAATTATTTTGAAGTTCCGGGAGATATAATGGAAGATTCTGAGGAACTTTTAAAATGGGCGAAGGAGTCTATTTCTGTGTGGGAGGATCAAAAGTGAATAAAGAAAAGATTATTAAGGCTTTAGAATTGGAACCTCATCCAGAGGGAGGATATTTTAAAGAGACCTATAGATCTGATCTTGTGATTTCAAAAGAAGGTCTTTCTAATCATTATTCTGGCTCCAGAGTGGCTTCTACGGCGATCTATTTTCTTTTAACAAAGGAAGAGCCTAAAAGTTATTTGCACAAATTAAAAAGTGACGAGATCTTTCATTTATATGATGGAGGCCCTGTAGAGATACTGCTTTTGTACCCAAATGGAGATGGGGAGATACAAACTTTGGGAAGGGATTTGGAAAAAGGAGAAAGGCCACAGGTTCTTATTCCTAAAGGAACATGGTTTGGGGGGCTGCTTAATAAGACCGCTTCATATGCGCTTATTGGCTGTACGGTGGCACCTGGATTTGAATTTGAGGATTTTACTCTTGAGATCTCCAAAGATTTAGCGGCAAGATATTCTGATTTTTCTGAGATGATTGAGACTTTAACTCTAAAAAAATAAGGCATCTAAACTAAAATTTCATTGTACTTTAATAAATAATTTCCGTACACTCATTATAATATATCTTTTAAAAGGATAAAGCTTCTTTGAAATTGAAATTATTAATCCTAGTCATTTTTATTTTTCTTTGGGTGAGTGTTTTTTTTCAAAACTCTACCGTGTTTTCAAAAGAAAAAATATCTCTTATTTCTTCTAAAGAGTTTATTGCCAGTGATTTCAGTCGATATTTTAAAAAGGGGGAGTTTAATAAAGCGCTCGATGTTTTAGAAGGGTTACTTAAAAAATATCCTCACGATTCTTTAATTTTGCGTTATCGTGCGCTGACTTTAGATAAGTTAGGAAATCATGATGCTGCCATTTCTGGCTATCAACAGATTTTATCTCAAAATCCTAATCATGTGCCAACGCATCTTTTCTTGGGGTTGGCCTATGGTCGCGGTGAGAAATTTGAAGAGGCCTCAAGAGAGCTTAATTGGGTTATTAAAAACAGTCACTCAGAAGAGTATCGCCACTGGGCTCAGGCGCAGCTAACCCGTCTTCGTCAAACGAGAGAAAAGCTTGCTAGGCAGGTCAGAAAGAAGCCCTATTTCATAGGAAAAATTGGAGCAGTTTATGATAGCAATCCTTTGCTTATTCCTGACAACAAGAATTTGATATCAACCTCTAGAACCGCTGGCGCAGATTTTCCCATCGATTTTAGCTTAGGGTATCCTTGGATTTTAAAAAGGGACTTTCGATTTGATACTATTTATATAGGGGAAGGAATGCTTCATGATGGAGGGACTGATCAAGTTAATTTTTCTTCTCAAGGTTTTGCTTTGGATGTTAAAAAAAGAACATTTCTGGGGCATCGAGCGGTTCTCTTAGGTGGAAGATATGATTTAAAAGTTAATTTCTTGAGAAGTGATCTTTTCTCGGTAATCAATCGTTTTCTTCTAAGTGCGAATACTTCTTTTTGGCATAAAACAAGAACCCATTTTTATACACGATTTTCCTATTCAAACTATGGACCCGATGGCTCTAATCCATCTGCAACTTCTCGTGATGGTTATCGTGGAGGCTTGGGACTAGTACAGTATTTTTATACAACAGCGAAATTTACGACTTATTTTTTCTTAAAGCAGGAGGGGAGCTTTGCGCAAACACGAGGGGATAATTTTGATCGAGTGGGATCGTTAACTCGTTTGGGAGTTCACTCACTTTTGGATTTTTTGGGTCATGTAGATTCGGATATTTCAATGGGTTTTGATTATGGGACTTACCCAGAATTTTCTTCTCTTTCAACGCTCGATCTTACGGAACGACGCGACAAGCGTTTGGATTTTTATCAGGCATTAACGTATCATTGGAGGCCAAACTTTGGAACACGGCAATTCTATCGTTTTATTAAGTCTGACAATGATAGTGGATTTTTTGATCGTAAACGACACATGGTGGGGTTGGAGGTTATTTTTTCTTTATGAAACAACAGCATCGTAAGTCTAAAATCATTATGTTGTTGGTTTGCGCTTCTATTTTAAAAATAAATGGGCCTGTTTTTGCGGATAAAAATAAAGTGGATTTCAGAGAAATGGCTGTGGATTTGGCTATTGGAGGAATGAAACAAGGCAGTCATATTCTTTCCCCGAAAAGTGGTGCAGGGATAAATCAAACTTCTAAAATTCCTGGAAAAGAATTAAGCCCACAAATAAATACTGGAAATCAAACTGGTGGCGGTGCAAATTTAGAAACGAATAAAAGTGAAACCAGTGCTCCGCATACAGAGATACCCTTAGAAACCGTTCCAACAGAAACTATTCCAGAAACACCGACAACGCCCCCAGAAACTATAGAAAGCGGCAGTACGGATACAAGTATTATTACAGTGGGCGCAGATGTAAACTTAAGTGAAGATAATATCAATGCAGATGCCAATTTGGCTATTAATCCTAATGCAGGTGGGGCCCTCCTGGATGCAGAAGCAACTGCTAGTACGGATCCGGTTAATCAAGAATTGACTTCAGATGCAGGTTTATTAGTGGATGTTAGTGAAAATACAACCCATGTTGAAACGGCCACCCTTGGAACTGAATATGGCACAAGTACGGCTGCCCCAGTGGGAGAAACTGAAGCCGGTCTAGAAGCTGATGTTGAGGCTACCGGTTCTGGTGATTCGACCGCTGATCCTGCGGATGGACTTTCTTCTCTCCCTTGATATCAATCAATATGAAAACGATTGTATTACGCATGGTTCTTTTTCAGCCGCTCAACTCAAAACCATTCAAGAGGTCATTTCTTTAATGGCTTTTGGAATTTTTTCTGTGGTGTATCTCAAGGAAGCCTTTACTCTGAAATATGCTGTTGGATTTTCCATGATTGCGTTTGGCGCGTATCTTATTTTCCAAAAATAACCAGCAGAAAACTGCTAGATCAATTTAAGACCAAAGGCTCTGAACTTTCTTCTTGGTATTCTTCTGCTGTTAAATATTGAGCTTGAGTCATTTTTTGTAAAATATTTTCCATCCGATTAAATGCAAACTCCGTTAGACCTTGCTCTCGAAAGGTTCGGCTGTATTTTCTAGGACTGGGGAGAAGCACTGCTAAGAAGGCGCCTTCCTTGGCTGTCAGTTCGGAGGGATGTTTATTAAAGTAATAGCGCGACGCTGGGCCAATGCCATAGAGGCCTTCCCCCCATTCAGCAATGTTTAAATAAATTTCTAGGATTTCGTTTTTACTCAATTCTTTTTCCAGGCGCAGGGCCAAGATAATTTCCTTAAATTTTCGCCATAAGTTTTTATCTTTGTTTAAAAAGATATTACGAACGACCTGCTGAGTAATGGTACTGGCACCTCGAACAAAGCGTCCTTTTTGCCAATTGATTTCAAGTGCTTTCTTGATCTGATTTGGATCAAGTCCGTTGTGGTGATAAAAAGCCCAGTCTTCACTGACCAAAATAGCTCCCAGTGTTTTTTCTGAAATATCACTCAGAGAAACCCACTCCAGGGGTTTATTTTTTACAAAAAAAACTTTAGGTCTTGTAAAGCCTTGCGTAAAAATAACAGGATGGTGATTTTTGAGAATGCGAACATCTGGAAATTCTCGAATAAAAAAACCAAGGCTTGTAATCAAAATTCCCAGGGCTAATAGTATGAAAATTCCACGTTTTTTCATGAAGGAAGAAGAATATACACATGTTCAAAATAATTGACAAGATGTGGCCTCTACAGTTATTTTCTCAAGGCTTGAATACGGTCATCCTGACAATCGGAGGATAAAAACGATGAAAAAACTTTCAAAATTGATTCTGTTAAGTCTTTTTGTGGGTGGGAATGTCTTCGCCAGTGAAGCGGAACTTCATATCCCTGAATTTTCAAATGTAACTTTTAATCTTTTTGGAACGACGGTTCAAGGCACCTCGCTTTTGATGTGTGGGATTGTGGTTGCCCTTTTAGGGATGCTCTTTGGTTTGTATGAATTTTTAAGAACCAAACATTTGCTTGCCCATCAGTCCATGCTGGATGTTTCGGCTCTTATTTATGAAACCTGTAAAGCGTATTTGGTTCAACAGGGAAAACTTTTAATTCTTCTGGAATGTTTTATTGGGTCTTGTATTTTTTATTATTTTTATATTTTGCAACAGATGGAGATTTCTAGAGTTCTGATGATTTTATCATGGTCTATCCTTGGAATTTTGGGATCTTATGGTGTGGCTTGGTTTGGAATGAGACTCAATACCTATGCCAACAGCCGAACGGCCTTTGCTTCATTAGAAGGTAAGCCCTATCCGGTGATGGAAATTCCGCTTCGTTCAGGCATGTCTATTGGTGTCCTTTTGATTTGTGTTGAACTGGTCATGATGATTTTTATTTTGCTTTTTATTCCTAAGGAAAGTGCTGGGGCTTGCTTTGTGGGATTTGCGATTGGAGAATCTTTGGGCGCTTCAGCTTTGAGAATTTGCGGAGGTATTTTTACAAAAATAGCGGATATTGGTTCCGATCTTATGAAAATTGTTTTTAATATTAAAGAAGATGACGCTAGAAATCCAGGTGTCATTGCTGACTGTGTGGGTGACAATGCCGGTGATTCTGTGGGTCCAACGGCCGACGGTTTTGAAACCTATGGTGTGACAGGTGTTGCTCTGATTAGTTTTATTGTTCTGGCCGTGGGAATGCTTGCGAATCCCAATGGCGGATTAACATTATCGCCAGGCGGCGCTGATCTTCAAGCAACTCTCATTATTTGGATTTTTGTGATGAGAGTTTTAATGATTGTGACTTCTGTGGGTTCATATTGGATGAATAACAAATTATCACATGCTAGATTTGCCAATGCCGATCACTTTGATTTTGAAATCCCTTTGACAACGCTTGTGTGGATTACATCTGTTGTCTCGATTTTGGTGACGTATGGTGTGAGTTATCTTTTGATTTCTCACTTGGGGCCCGATTTGTGGTGGAAGCTCTCAACGATTATTAGCTGTGGTACGCTCGCTGCGGCCGTGATTCCTGAGTTTACAAAAATTTTTACATCCTCCAAATCTAAGCATGTGGCAGAAGTTGTTTCTGCATCGCGCGAGGGCGGAGCATCGCTTAATATTCTTTCAGGGTTGGTTGCGGGGAATTTTAGCGCGTTTTGGATGGGAATTGCCATTGTGTCGCTTATGTTTATTGCTTATCTGACCTCTTCAACGGGACTGGATGGTTTTATGGTTTATCCAACGGTATTTGCATTTGGTCTGGTGGCTTTTGGATTCTTAGGAATGGGGCCTGTGACGATTGCTGTGGATAGCTATGGCCCAGTGACAGACAATGCTCAATCGGTATTTGAACTTTCTCAGATTGAACATTTACCTAATGTCAAAGCAGACATCCAACGTCAATTTGGTTTTACGCCGGATTTTAAAAGAGGCAAACATCTCTTGGAAGAAAATGATTCTGCAGGAAATACTTTTAAAGCAACAGCTAAGCCTGTGCTGATTGGAACTGCAGTGATTGGGGCAACCACGATGATCTTTTCAATTATTCTGCTTTTGAATTTGAAGCTGGATCTTTTAAACCCAAAGGTTCTTTTGGGTTTAATTACCGGTGGGGCGGTCATTTATTGGTTTTCTGGAGCTTCGATGCAAGCGGTGACAACGGGTGCTTTCCGAGCGGTGGAATATATTAAGAAAAATATTCGCCTGGATTCCGAAGCCAAGGCAGATGTCGCAAAATCAAAAGAGGTGGTTCGAATTTGCACGCAATATGCTCAGGCCGGGATGTTAAATATATTTGCTGTTATTTTTTGTTTTACGCTTGCGTTTGCTTGTTTTGATCCAACGTTTTTTGCTTCTTATTTAATTTCTATTGCTGTTTTTGGTTTGTACCAGGCGATTTTCATGTCCAATGCGGGGAGTGCTTGGGACAATGCCAAAAAAGTGGTTGAAGTAGATTTAAAAGAAAAGGGTACGCCTCTTCATGCTGCATGCGTGGTGGGAGATACGGTGGGAGATCCTTATAAAGACACTTCATCTGTTGCTTTAAATCCAATTATTAAGTTCACGACATTATTCGGTTTATTAGCTGTAGAAATTGCAGTATCTGCCCAACATGCGGCGTTATACATTGGCTCTGTGCTGTTCGTTGTTGGATTGGTTTTTGTGGCTAGATCTTTTTACGGTATGCGTATTACAAAACAAGGGTAAACGCGCATTTCTTTTTCTAAAGATACAGTTCTTATTTATGCCTCTGGTCTTTTCCGCTCCATGGGAATTGCTCTGACGGGAGTTGTGATTGCCATTTACTGGGCAACAATGGGGCTCAGTACTTCTCAAATTGGAATTTTAATTACACTGGGACTTCTCGGGGGAACGTGTGCCACTTTAGGGGTGAGTCTTTATGCGGATCGTGTGGGCCGTCGAAAACTGTTGTTATTGATTTCTCTTTTATCTGTGGGGGGAGGAGGTGCGCTCTTGATGCATCCTTCTTTTGTCATTTTATGTGGGCTTACTTTTTTAGGAATGATCAATGGTATGGGACGAGATCGGATGGCAGCTTCTTCTTTGGAACAAGCCATTTTATCTTCCGGGTATGATGTGAAATCCAGAACCCAGACATTTGCCTGGTATAATGTGGTGCTCGATGTGGGACATGCATCTGGAAGTTTTTTAGGAGGATTGCCTTTTTTCCTTCGACACACATATAAGGTTTCAGATATTGCTTCTTACCAATGGACCTTTTTGGTTTATTGTGGACTTATTTTTTTAAGTGGCCTTTTTTATTTTGGGCTATCTAAAAAAGTAGAAATTTTTAATGTTGCCAAGGAGCCCATATCGGCTGCCTCCCTAAAACGAGTAAAGCGTTTTGCCGGTATTTCTTTTTTAGATTCCATCGGTGGGGGGTTTTTAACCAATGCCTTGGTGGCGTATTGGTTTTTTAAAACCTTTGGAGTGAGCGAAGCAACCATTGGTACTCTCTTTTTTACAACGCGCATTGCCAATGCATTTTCTCATCTCATGGCAGCCTGGCTTGCCAATAGAGTTGGATTATTAAATACCATGGTTTTTTCACATATTCCGTCGAGTTTACTTCTCATGTGTATCCCTTTTATGGCGACCTTTTGGTCGGCAGCGATTTTGTATTTTATTCGAGAATGTTTGGTAGAAATGGACGTGCCTACGCGTCAGTCTTATATGGCTTCGATTGTTCAACCTAAAGAAAGAACGTTTGCCTTGGGTATGGTGACGGTCACTCGTAACTTTGGATGGGCTGTATCTCCTATGGTAGCGGGGGATGTGATGAATACAGTGAGTTTTTCTACTCCTTTTTTCATTGGCCCCTCCATTAAAATTATTTATGATCTTTTGATGTATACGACGTTCAGAAAAATTCACCCAGATTCACAATAAAAAGATGGATAATAATTCTGATAATAATTCTAATGTTAAGCGATTTTTAATTTCGGGGATGACGTGTGCCAGTTGTGTATCAAAAGTTGAAAAGGCATTATCCAAAGTCCATGGGGTAACCTCAGCCAGTGTGAACTTGGTGGAACGAACGGCTATCGTTCAAGGGGGAGTTTCGACGGAAATTTTGATCAAAGTGGTGAACGACATTGGATATCAGGCCAAAGAATGCGGGAATGGTGAAAGTGAATCAGAAAAAGAAAGTTTAGAATCTTTTCAGTATAAAAAACTTTTGAAAAAAAGTGCGATGGCTGCTGTTGTGGGTATTCCCTTAATGGTGGCCGATTTTTTTCATGTGCTTCCATATCTCGATGAATCTCGAGGGCAGATCTTTTGGATTGGGGTCGGGATTTTATCTTTAGGGGTATTGATCTATTCTGGAGAACAGTTTTTTAGGGGTTTTTGGGCTTCCTTAAAATATCGAAGCGCCACGATGGATACATTGATTGCATTAGGGACAGGCTCGGCCTGGGTGTATTCGATGCTTCTTTCTTTATTTCCGGTGCTTCTTCCGGAGTTTGCCCGACATGTTTATTTTGAAGCGGCGGTTGTGATTATTGCCTTTGTGAATTTAGGCAGTGCCCTTGAAGCCAAAGCGCGTGGAAAAACAAGCGAAGCTATTCAAAAACTTTTGGCGCTTCAGCCCAAGATGGCGCGTGTGATTAGAAATTTAATAGAAACAGATATCCCTCTAGACCAAGTTAAAGTGGGAGATATCGTACGCGTTCGGCCGGGCGAAAAAATTCCTGTCGATGGAAAAGTGGTCGAAGGCAGTTCCTGGGTGGATGAGTCGATGCTAACAGGAGAGTCAATGCCCGTTGAAAAAAGTGTGGAGCAAGAAGCTCATGCAGGAACACTCAATAAAAGTGGGAGTTTTTTATTGAAGGCGACACGTATAGGAAGAGAAACAGCGTTAGCTCAAATTGTGGAGATGGTGAAAACAGCTCAAAGCTCAAAACCTCATTTAGGGCGATTGGCAGACCAGATTTCTTCTGTGTTTGTGCCAGTGGTGATGGCGCTAGCTCTTTTGACTTTTTCTGTCTGGTTTTACTTTGGGCCTACGCCATCCATTGCCTATGCCTTTGTAACGATGATGACGGTTCTTATTATTGCATGTCCCTGTGCGCTAGGACTGGCCACCCCTCTTTCCATTATGGTGGGGGTGGGGAAGGCGGCAGAGCATGGTATTTTAATTCGAAATGGAGAAGCCCTTCAAAAAGCAGGACAACTCACCACAATCGTATTGGATAAAACAGGAACCGTCACTGAAGGCCGTCCTGAAGTGACTCGCATCGTGGGGTCTTTTGAATTTAATGAACAAAAAGTGTTGCAGTTGGCCGCAAGCCTTGAACGACATTCAGAGCACCCGCTGGCTCAAGCTATTGTTGCCAAATTTAAAGAAACAAATTTAGATTTTTTGTCTCTTCAAAATTTCCATGCTGAAGCAGGCCAAGGTGTATGTGCAATGTTTGAAGGAAAAAATATTTATTTTGGAAATATGAAGCTCATGCGTCATGTGCATATGGACTTGGGAGATTTTGCTTCTCCAGCTTCAGGAGAAACTTCCATGTATTTAGCTTTAGAAGAAAAAGTGATTGGAAGGGTGAGCGTTTCAGATCCCCTTAAGAAAGATGCCAAGGCAACGGTGGAGACTCTTCAAAAGATGGGACTTAAGATTATCTTAATGACAGGAGATAGTCACGATGTAGCGCAGCGTGTTGCCCAAACACTTGGGATTCAAGAGGTGGTTTCAGAGCTTTTGCCCGGAGATAAAGAGCAAAAAATAAGAGAGCTTCAAATGCAGGGTGAAAAAGTAGGGATGGTCGGAGATGGGATGAATGACGCGCCTTCTTTGTCTCGGGCACATGTGGGGTTTGCCATAGGCCGAGGGACCGATGTGGCCATTGAAAGTGGAGATGTCATTTTGATGGGGGAGGGACTGACACCTATTGTTTCAGCTATTCAAATTTCCAAGGTGACTATTAGAAATATTTACCAAAATTTCTTTGGTGCTTTTCTGTATAATGTGTTGAGTCTCCCTATTGCCGCAGGTATTCTCTATCCGCACTGGGGAATTTTATTAAATCCCATGATAGCTGGGGCCGCCATGACCTTAAGTTCTCTCACCGTTGTGTTGAATGCAAATCGATTAAAAACAGGGCACCTCTAAAAAGCACCCATCTGCTTCGTTGCCCTTGTCGCGTCTCCCTCAACGTACTGCATAAGTACGCCTCGGTCGCCGCTTCTCGGGCGCCTTGCATCTGGGCACTTTTTAGAGGTGCCCCAAAATTCAAGTAAATAGAAATGCCCTGTAACTTTTTTCTTGATAAAAATTTTAACTCTTGTATGGATAAGAAGTTAGAAACTTTAAGGGAGGTATTGTTGGTATGAAATCTAAAATAATATTCATTTTTCTGGTATTTTTTTCTGGAAGTTTAACTCTGAGTGCACAAGTTAGGGATAGTGTAACAGTGGTCCCCTATAGTCAAACAGTTGAGAGCAGTTGGTATGGGGCGCAGCATCCGGATGTTTTAAAATTAAAAACTGCGGCTGAACAAAAATGTTCTGAAACAGTTTCTGATATAGAGTCCAAGCTCTTTTATTTGTCTTTAAAACACGTGGGTTTTAATCCAAAGCTTATTAAAATAACACCCCAGGTGGAATTATTTTCAGGTGGAATTGATAGAGATTTTTTGGGATATCGTTGCTCCATAGAACTTGAGTCTCAGTCTCTGGATTACACGATGTTTGAATCTGATTCTGAAGTCAAAGATCTTCGACGCGAATGTTATCCGATTGTAGATCGCAATGAAAAAAATAGAGATGTGCTTTATCAAGAACTTCGTTCTGGTTGGGCGCTTATTGGTGGGAACTGGTGCCAAGTGCATTTGGTAGAGCTCGTTCAGCGATAAAGATACTTGCCTAATCTTCTAAATTTCAGTAACAATGCCCACGTATGAGGACGTTTGATGGATTAGATTTTTATGATTTGGATGTGTTTTTGACCGAAGAAGAAAAGCTCATCCGAAAAACAGTTCGTGAGTTCGTTGAAAAAGAAGTTATCCCCATCATTGAAGACTATAATGAAAAGGCCAAATTTCCCTCTCAATTAATTCCAAAAATGGCAGAGTTGGGGCTTTTAGGAGCGCAGCTCAAAGGCTATGGCTGTGCAGGTCTGGGGGCCAACGCCTATGGGCTCATTATGCAAGAGCTCGAGCGGGGAGATAGTGGGCTAAGATCGTTTGTCTCTGTACAAGGGGCGTTGGTGATGTATCCCATTTTGACTTTTGGCAGTGAAGAGCAAAAAGAAAAATGGCTTCCACTGCTTCAGCAAGGAAAAGCCATTGGATGTTTTGGGCTTACAGAACCAGATTTTGGATCTTATCCTTCTGGGATGAGAACCGCTGCTAAAAAAGATGGAAGCTCTTATATTTTAAATGGTACCAAAATGTGGATTACCAATGGCTCTGTGGCAGATGTCTGTGTCATTTGGGCCAAGACAGATGAAGGTATTCGAGGATTTTTAGTAGAGAAGGGGACTTCAGGCGTGAAGACCTCAGATATCAAAGGAAAAATTTCTTTAAGAGCTTCTGTGACCAGTGAAATTTCTCTGACAGATGTTAAAATTCCAGCTAAAAATATTTTGCCCAAAAGCGAGGGCCTCAAATCTGCTCTCATGTGTTTAAACCAAGCGCGCTATGGAATTTCCTGGGGGGCTCTTGGGGCTGCCATGGCGTGTTATCATATTGCTTTAGAATATGCCAAAGAACGGATTCAATTTGAAAAACCGATTGCGTCCTTTCAATTGGTGCAACAAAAGCTGGCCTGGATGGTTCAAGAAATTACAAAGGCTCAGCTTTTGGCGTGGCGACTGGGCAAATTGAAAGATGAAGGAAAAATCAAACCCCATCAAGTTTCTTTGGCTAAGAAAAATAATGTTTGGATGGCACTTGAAGTGGCACGTATGGCCAGGGATATGCTTGGAGCCAATGGAACGGCGTATGAATATCACGTTGGACGTCACATGTGCAATCTGGAAGCTGTGAAAACGTACGAAGGTACCCATGATATTCACACGTTGATTGTGGGGGAAGCTGTGACGGGTATCCCGGCCTATCGATAACGAATGAGTGTTTTATCCCAAGATTTTTTCCATCGTCCTACCTTAGATATCTCGCATGATCTTTTAGGAAAATTTTTAGTTAGAAAAAAAGGAAATCAGTGTCTTAGGGGGCAAGTAACTGAAGTGGAAGCTTATGTGGGAATGGAAGATAAAGCCTGCCATGCTGCAAAAGGAAAAACTGAGAGAAATAAAGTCATGTTTGAAGAAGGAGGTATTT
Source organism: Deltaproteobacteria bacterium (assembly GCA_023248265.1). Classification (GTDB taxonomy): domain Bacteria; phylum Bdellovibrionota; class JACOXK01; order 2-02-FULL-40-11; family 2-02-FULL-40-11; genus JACPST01. Next base: position 27,036 of record JAHFEZ010000003.1, on the reverse strand, counting down.
GGTACGTGTATCTGGTCTATGGGATGTATTGGATGCTCAATATTGTTACCGAGGAAAAAGATTTCCCAGCGGCCATTCTCATTCGGGGAGTGAAGACAGAGAAAGCGCATTTCAATGGCCCTGGTAAACTCACCCGTTTTTTAAAAATTGATAATAAATTTAATGGGAAACAAGCACTTCCTGAAGTGGGACTTTGGTTTGAAGATCAGGGGGTTAAAGTTTCTTCAAAGCATATTCGACAAGGAAAACGGATTGGCATTGGCTATGCAGGACAATGGCAACATAAGCCATGGCGTTTTTATCTTGATCCTGCCTTCTAACTCCTTGTAGTATTGGTTACATGTTAAAAAAGAGGCAGAATTGTTCTGGAGCGAGCATGCTTTTATTTGATCGCTCCAGAACAATTCTGCCTCTGTATCTAACTTATAACCTTTATTTGGAGGAGGAGTTATGCGACGAGTTGTTATATTAAGTGTAAGTGTTATTTTTTTGGTGGGAGCACAGCTCTCTGCTGCAGACTTCACAGCGAAGGATGTCAAGCGAGCCATTACGGAGCATATCAAATCTGTTTCGAAAGATGGGGTTTTTACTCTCGCAGATGTCGATGATCACGATAAGGTTCTTGATTTAGAATTTGTAAAGATTCACGATCCAGTTAGAAAACTGGGGGACAAAAATTATTTCGCATGTACAGATTTTAGCCTGAAAGATGCCAAGGAAAAAGTCTATGATATTGATTTTTGGCTGGAGCCCAAAGAAGGAAAACTGGTGGTTTTTAAAACAAAAGTTCATAAAGATCCAAGGCAAGTCGCCGGGCAATGGGTGAAAAAAGAACGCTATACCTTTAAAGGAGATAAGATTGTTCCTGCTAAATAGGAAAATTTTAGGGTTAGGTCTATCTCTTTTTGTTCTTGGAATTTATGAGAGTCAGGCGTGTGAATATCATGCTCAGGAATCTAAAAATTATATATTTACGTATTCTGTTGAGATTCAACCTGCCCAAGAAGAAGGAAAACTTTTGTCTGTATGGATTCCTTATCCTCGAGAAGGTAGATATCAAAAAGTTTTAAAGTTTAGTTCAAAATTACCTCAAGCTTTTAAGGAGCCTCTTAAAATTACAACCGAATCTAAGTATGGAAATCGCATGATTTATGTAAGAGGTAAAACCTCGAAAGAACCGCTTCATCTTTCCTTTGAATATCATGTTTCACGGTATCCTTATTTTGGATGCAAAGACAAAACGTGTGATAACTATTCGAAGCCTTCTTTATATATAGCGCCAGATAAACTGGTGCCTTTGTTCCCTGAAATTAGAACAATTGCATCTGAAGAAGCTAAGTCTGCCAAAGATGCAAAAGAAAAAATTCGTGCTTTTTATGATTATATTGTGCGCACCATGGCGTATGACAAAAGTGGAGAGGGATGGGGCCGGGGAGATGCCGTGTGGGCATGCGCAAATAAAAGAGGTAATTGTACAGATTTTCATTCTTTATTTATTGCCATGAGTCGCAGTGAAAAAATTCCAGCGCGGTTTGAGATTGGAGTGCCTATTCCTCAGGACCAAGACTCCGGAGAAATTCCTGGCTATCATTGTTGGGCTGAGGCATACGTGAGCGATCAAGGGTGGATTCCCATTGATGCAACGGAAGCCAAAAAGACGGGAAAAATTAATGAATACTTTGGAGCTTTGCCTGCCAATCGGATAGAATTTAGCCGTGGGCGGGATATTGTTCTTAACCCTCCCCAAAGAGGAGAACCTCTAAATTATTTTATTTATCCCTATGCCGAAGTAGAAGGAAGCCCTGTTTCTAATATCGGAAAAAAGTTTTCTTTTCAAAAAATAAAATCATCTTAAATAAATTGCAAACAAGCTTTTAAGAAATCTGTATCAGAAACATTGATGCATTTTCCGCCTTTTGCTTTTAAGCCCCATACAGGTTTATCCACCAAAAGAGAAAGTCTGTGACATTGTGCTTCATTTTTATGGGAATCCTCTCCAAATGCTACAGACATGAGTAGATCGCTTTCTAAACAAGCATCACTATAATAAAATTCTATGGTGAGCACGGTAGGATTTTGTCCTGAGTGATTGAGTTTATCGAGCAAGACTTTGCCAACGCATACGGCATCTGAAGTGCCGCATTGATCCAGCTCATGGTCTGCCAACGCCATGAAAGAACTTAAAGATACTAAAATAGTAAATACCGAAACGATAAGACATTTTTTAATCATACGAACCCCCTATTATTTTACACAAACACGATATGAATGGTTTTAAATCTTTATGAAATTTTGTCAATGAATTTTTAAAATTCCAAGCCGTGTGAGAGAAAAATCATATTTTACAGGGTCGTTGGGAGAGATACGGGCAAAAGCGGCGGTTAATTCTAAAGCAGTTTTGAGATTGGCTTGTTTTCTTTTCGTTAATCCTAGTTTAAGACTGATGTGGTGCATGTGGGTATCTACGGGTACGATTAACTTTGAGGGCGAAAGTGCCTCCCATCCTCCTGGATCGACCTCATCTTTTCGAACCATCCAGCGCAAAAACATATGAAGGCGTTTACAGGCACTGTTTTTAGTGGGTTGAGGCAGCAGATGGGCTCCATACGTGCCTTGATGTCCAATGAGTTTATCAACAAAAAGGATTAAGGCAGGTAAAATAGAAGTTTCTTTTTTGGAGTAGCCTTCTAAAAAGCATTCATAGAGAGAGCCATAGTGGTGCAAGTTTTTTCGTATTCCCAGAAGAAGATGAGCGAGATCTTCATCTGTTGTAAATCGATGTTTGAAGTTTTGGGTGAGATGTCGAAGGGTTGTTGGAGATTCCTGTTTTAGAAAATCTGAAGGAGATGACCCCAGTTTTTCTAAAACCCATTGGGTGCTTTTTAGAATTTGTTTTACATTTCCGTAGGCAAGTGTTGAAGCAATGAGCCCTGCAACTTCTCGATCCTGTGGTTTAGAATAATGGTAAACAAATTCTAAGGGATCTGGATGGATGAATTCTCTTTTGTTGTAGGTACGATAGAGCTTTTCCAGCCAGTTTTTTTTAAACTGAATGGGGGCCGTGTTTGGTAAGTTCTTCAAATTTAAATTTTTTAAAATTTTCTACAAATTGTTTGGCCAGATCTTTGGCTTTTTCATCGTAGGCAGTTTTATTTTGCCAACTTGTTTTTGGATTTAAAATATTTTCAGGCACTCCGGAGCAGCTTTTTGGGATTTGAAGACCAAAAAAAGGATCTTTTTCTGTTGGGACATCATTGAGTTGGCCAGCAAAAATAGCTTTTAAAATAGATCTCGTATGTGGAAGGCTCATACGAGAGCCAACGCCATAAGGACCGCCACTCCATCCTGTATTAATCAGCCACGCATGAGAGCGGTGTTTTTCCATCCGTTGTCCCAATAGGTTTGCATATTCAGAAGAATGTCTGGGCATAAACGGCGCACCAAAACAGGTACTAAATGTTGCTTTGGGTTCTTTAATGCCCATTTCCGTGCCTGCAAGTTTAGCCGTATATCCAGAAATAAAGTGATACATGGCTTGCTCCGTTGTAAGCTTTGCAACTGGAGGTAAAACGCCAAAGGCATCAGCCGTAAGCATAATAATATTTTTAGGATGTCCCGCTACCCCTATTTGAGATGCACGTGGAATATAAGAAATAGGATAAGATGCTCGGGTATTTTCAGTAATTTTATCGCTATTAAAATCGATGATTCGAGAGTTTGGATCAAAAACAACATTTTCTAGGATAGTACCGAAGCGTTGAGTCGTTCCAAAAATCTCTGGCTCCGTTTCGGAAGACAAGCGAATGACTTTGGCATAGCATCCGCGCTCAAAATTAAAGGTTCCTTTGGGGCCCCAGCCATGCTCGTCATCACCAATGAGAACTCGATCAGAATCTGTAGAAAGTGTCGTTTTTCCTGTTCCAGAAAGACCAAAAAAGAGGGCCACATCATTATATCGACCTACATTGATAGAGCTATGCATGGGGAAAACATTTTCATCGGGGTAGCAAAAGTTAAGAAGTGTAAAAACGGCTTTCTTGATTTCTCCTGCATATGCGGTACCTCCGATTAAAACTATGCCCGTGGTAAAGTTTAAAATAATAAATGTTTCAGATCGAGTTCCATCTGTTGCAGGATTGGCCTGAAAAGAAGGAGCATGGAGAATGGTAAATTTAGGAGGCGTAGAATGAATGAAGCGAGGTTCTTGTCTAAAAAACATATTTCGAACAAAAATACTATGCCATGCCGTTTCTGTCATAATTCGAACGGGATAACGATGCTCAGGGTCGGCGCCTACAAAACAATCTTGCACAAAAATGTCTTTATTTTCTAAATAAGCAATGACCTTTTTTTGAAGCGCTTCAAATTTATCTGGAGAAAAGGGTTTGTTTTGTTCCCACCATACTTTTTTTTCGGTGGTGGAATCTTTGACAATGAATTTATCTTCTGCGGAACGTCCTGTGTGTTTTCCAGTAGTGGCAACAAAAGGTCCCAAATGGAGAAGATGGCCTTCTTCTCGCTTAATAGCCTCTTCACAAAGCTGAGAGGTTACGAGTCCCCAAAACACAGATTTATTTTTTGAAAAACCGTATGATTTCAGTTGCGGATGTACCGTCATAAAACGCCATCACCATAACATAATAAAAGAGGAATTGTAAAATTAATTTTCAAGAGTGTGTAGATGCTGTTTCCAGGCGCGTTTTTTCTTTTCATCGCTTAAAAAAGAATGGCGAAAACTGGTGAGAATGGTTTTTTGAATTTCTTCTAAACTAAAGCCTAAGCTTTGCATACAGATTTCATATTCTTGAGTCAGGGTGGTTCCAAAAAGAGTAGGGTCATCAGAATTAATGGTAACTTCAACGCCTAATTCCATAAATTTTTTCAAAGGATGTTCTTTGATGTGAGGGATTGCTTTGGTCATGAAATTACTGGTGGGGCAAAGTTCCAAAGGAATTTTATGTTTCACAAGATATTGAATAACGGTGGGATCTTGAATGGCCTGGACGCCATGGCCAATGCGAGAGGCTTTGAGTTTTTGAATGGATGTGGTGATGTGAGAAGGATGAGACACTTCTCCACTGTGCGCTGTAATGAAAAGTCCTTCTTTATGAGCTCTTTGAAAGGGTTTTTCAAAAAGTTCGGGTGGAAAATTTGTTTCATCTCCAGCCAAGTCGATGCCCACAATTTCTTTTTTCCATCGAATAGCAAGATCTACCGTTTCTTCACAAATGTCATTTCCTAAATCTCGGCTGCTAATGAGAATAAATCCCACCTCCATATTAAAATCTTTTTCGGCGCGTTCTTTAGCCGACAGAGTTGCTTCCATAATCATATCAAAAGGTAAATTTTTGGGTTCTGCCATGAAGCCTGGACTAAATCGAAGTTCAATCAGTTTGATGTTATCTAAAGCGATATCTTTTAAAACTTCATAGGTCAGGGTTTCAACGCTTTCTCTATCTTGAAAACAGCGCTGTTGATAGAAGAGTCTTTCTAAAACTTTTGGCAGGGGCATGGGAGTTTTGACTTGGATATTTTTTTCGGGCTCAGAAGGAGGAAGGGGAAGATGATATTTTTTGCTCCATGCTAATGTCAGAGGTACAGGAATGGAGCCTTCCAGATGACGATGGAGCTCGACCTTGGGTAGATTTTTGAGCTGATGATGCATGAGAATGGGTTGATCTTTTAGCGTAAATATATATGATTGTCAAACGAGTGCGCCCGTAGCTCAATTGGATAGAGCATTTGACTTCGGATCAAAGGGTTGGGGGTTCAATTCCCTCCGGGCGCGCCACTTAAAATCCGGCTTCGCTTAATGATGACTGTCCTTACTCGGAGTTTTCAGGAGTAGAAATTAGAATATTGCAATTTGCGTAAATATCTTTCCAGTACAAAGACTCTTGTCTGATTTCATATCCGAGGACTTCTTTCCCTTCACTTTGAAATTGTTTTACTTTTTCCTGACAAGCTTGGTCAGCCATTTTATACACAGTTTTTCTGTCTGGATTTGCAAGATCGTCTCCTAAAGCACTATATAGAACTTTTACTTTTGGGGAAGTCACCATCAGACCTGAGTAATCAATCCCAGCCCATACTTGACAAGGTAGGTAACAAAGAGCCATTCCAATAAAGAGTAGTTTTTTCATAATTATTTCTCCTGTAAATTTTATATCCGAACTAAGGGGATTTTATATATAGATGAAAAAGATCATTTTGTAAATAGGCGTAAAATTTCAATAGCGTGTCTCTCTTGTCGTCAGGTCTAAATTATGCTATAAGAATAGGCGTTTTATGAGGTTTATCTACTATTTCTTATCTTTCTTATTGATTTTATTATACTTTTTATCTTTTTCTCCTGTTTTTAGCCAAGAATCTGAAGGGGGGCCCATGGATAAGTGTGAGCGAATTTTGAGTGAAGATGAAGATATAACTGACCCTGTCAAGTTAGAAGAAAACATAGCTCCAACTGATAGGGAATTTTATAATGCAATAAAACAATCAGACATATATCGTGGTGGAGACATTGAAGATACATTTACTTACTTTAAAACTTCCGAAGGTCAAACAAGTTATGAATTTTTGCTTAATGCAGTTCCTAATCTTCGTGGAAAAACAGTCGTTGATTTGGCAGGCGGTAGCGGCCCTCTAAGTAAACTGCTAGTCGAAGCAGTTGGTCCTCAAGGTCAAGTTATTCTAGTTGATTTTAATGAAGAAGAGCTGTCGGTAGCTCGGCAAAAAATTCGTAGTAAGAATATTGAGTTTCTATCTGAAGATGCTCAAAACCTTTCTTCAATCCCTTCTTCCTCTGTTGATGTTATTTTTTGTTCACTAGGTTTAATGCTTTTCCGACCACTACAGCCTGTTGTTGCTGAAATTTTTCGCATCTTAAAACCTGGTGGAATTCTTTCAGGTATTGTTCTCCCTGATGATCTTTTCAATACTAAACGTACTATTTTTAATGAGTATCTGGAAGCGGCGGCACAGTATGATAGTCCAGAACTTGAGTTAGAAAAATGGGGTTGGGGAGATTTGGGCGCAGATAATGTGCAAGGCATGAGAAAATTTTTTAATGAAACAACTGGATTTTCTCCTGATATGAGAGTGGAAGAATTTACATTGGCATATGAAGATAAGCCAGAAAATATGCTGATTTTATTGAGAGGTTTTTTCCAAACATCCTATTTGATCAGAGATAAAGAAACACGGAATGAACTTGAAAAAAAACTTTTAGCAGTTCTTAAAAAACATCAATCCGAAGATGGTTTAATGTTATTTCAATTGCCTTTTATTCGTGTCACACTTAAAAAACAAACAGAAAATAAAACTAAATGAAGCTTTTTTAAAACTCCGAGCTTTAGTACATCACGGTAGTCCTGATGCCACAGAAATTGTATGGGATCCTTTTGATGCTACGGCTTAATTATCTTCATGGTTTTTATCATGGAAAATCTATTTTAAAGGAATTAGCTGTGGCCCCCTCTTGCCAGAATGGCCAAATTGTGCTAAAAAAATAGGCAGATTATGAAGCTTATCCTGTGTGCCTTGTCTTTCTTATTGATTTTATTATGCTTTTTATCTTTTTCTCCTGTTTTTAGCCAAGAATCTGAAGGGGTGCCTATGGATGAGTGTGAGCGTATTTTAAGCGAACCAGGTATTTTTTCAGGAGAGAAAGAAAAGGCTATTCATAACCTTCGGCATGAGGGGTCTGAAAGAGCCATAGATATTTTAATTGAAACTTTGTCCGATCGGGAAGTTGGAGATTCAGCTGCTGTTGCCCTTTCTCGCATGGGCGTGGAAAATGCAATTCCTAAATTGCTGAGTATAAATCTTCGCGAGCATCATAATCCTACGGCCGTCATTTATGCTTTAAATTTAATTCAATATCATTTGGATCCTGAGAATCCATTGCGTGCAGAGATTTCTTCTTTTGTGAAACAATACCAGGATTTTCAGGAGTCTATAGCAAAAGAAGCAGGCCCTTTGTCTGACTATGAGGCATGGCTCAATCAAGCCGTAGAATCGAAAAAAATAGCAGACAAACGAAAGGCTGTAAAACAATTAGCCAGAGCGGGGGAGGAATGTGTTCCTTTTTTACTGGATGTTTTATATCAGGATTCCAGACTTTATGCGCGTCTTTTGGCGGCGAGCCTTATGCAAGCTCACCCCTCTCCAAAAGTAATTTCAGCTTTGATGCAAGCAGCAATATCTGAAGGGCAACCTTATGTTGTTAGAAAACTGATATTTGATGTCTTAACAAAAGTGATTCGGTCTGATGTGGGAGAAGATATTCAATCGGCCATTGATCTATTTGAAAAAGCAAATCCTCTGGCGACAGCTGTTATGGATCCACAAGATATTTATATTTTAGAGAAGTTTACTCGAGAAATATATAAGATCACAAAGACGCCATACAAGAAGAAATAGTATCCTAATCGCTATTTTTACAATACTTAAAAGCTGTGTTACAAGAAGCCCTCATGAAAAGAAGTGTCCTTCATGTTCTTGTTCTTGTCTTTTTTTTATGGATGTCATCCTTGCTGGTCTCGCCAGTCTCAAGTGTTTATTCAGAAATTAAAACAGATGTTCAACGGTTTACCTATGCCAGCTCGTATCGCGATTCTACCCAGGAATGGAGACTTCATCTTTCAGCTGCGTATGAAAAGGAAAATAAAAAAGGGATTGAGGGGCGTTTTTTAGGAGATATCTGGGGATTATTTCCCAGAGAAGCTTCAGATTGGTTTGATGTTCGAGAATCGTGGGTGGGAGTTCAAAAAAAACCTTTTGATGTAAAAGTGGGACGTATTCTTTTGCCATGGGGAGGTGTTGAGGTGCGCAGTCCTCATCAAAAAATATTTCCTGTATTTTCTCTGGATGCTTTGACGTACCACAGAGATGGCGTGGTGGGGATGTATGGCTCTTATCAAAGTAAAAATAATTTTTTATACGAAGCCCTGGTCAGCCCTCTTTTTATTCCCAATCGAGGCGGAGCTCGTTACGAAACAGAAGGGGACTCTCATTTTGCCATTCGTTCCAGATGGAGTCTGCCTCTATTTTATCAAGTCAAAATTGGAGAAGGATGGCTTCCTCTAGATTATACTTTACACACACCTCGGGTGACGGACGTCTTATTTAATTCAGGACTTGCGGTTCGTATGAGTCGAGAGTGGGCTTTTTTTAAAGGAGCTCTTTTGGCCTCTCATATGATGGATCCTGCACCTGAGCTCATCAACGATGCAAAGCTCATTATTAAAGATGAGTCCTCGCTAGAGACGCGGGTTCATCTTTATCCTCAGTTTTTTCGTTTATCTTCTGTTGGGTTTGAAGGAGCGTTTTTATTTCATCCTTTTTCTTTTTTGACGGAAACAGCGTATTTAAGACATCAAAAATCAAATCTCAATCCCCAACTCAATAGTTTGGTGGGTATTCGTTATGATAACAAGCATGGCTTTATTGAAAAAGGGCTAGCGGGCATCGTTTTTTCAAAAGATTTGGGCAAAACCAATCAAGGGGAGATGTATCAGCCCAAAAAGGCAGCTTCTTATGTATTTACAGAGATACTATTTCATCTATTTCAAGGGGAAGGGGTTTCTTTTAATGCAGAGTCTGATCTTTTTTTGAAAGAATTTGTAATGACGCCTGCAGTGATGTTAGCTTTTTTAGATAACCGTTTTACTGTGAAGGCAGGAATCAATACTTTGGTGGGCAAAGAAAATACCTATTGGGGCAGTTTAAGACAACACGATCGTTTTTGGTTAGAGGCTCGTTATGTATTTTAGGCCTACGCTATTATTAGGACTTTTTTTGGCCTGTGTGGGATGTGGGAAGTGGTACGGAGAAGAGCCTTTGCCTATGAAGGTACCCAAGCTTAACTCAAGCCAAACTTCGGGGGGCGCTTCGTGTCAAATAGATTTGGAAGGGATGGCTCAAAAATATCTTCAGGGAGCACTTCAATCCTCCGATATTCATTCTGTTGTTGAATGTGCTGTTCAAGCCATAGATGCCATTTCTGATAAAATTGTTTCAAAAAATACAGGGCAACTTACCCTGCGAGAGATATCTGTATTGCTGCAATCACATATTTTAGGAAATCCAGAAGGGTTGATGCTTTGGCTGGAACGCCTTTTTTCATTTAGAGATATTCTTTTGGGTGCTCGGCCGAGACCTTCGTCAGGGCTATCGAATGACATGATTAGTTTTTCAGAAGTAAAAGAGATGCTATTCAGAGTTCATCGTGTGGGTGACCTTGTCCCTCAGTTATCCCTTCTTTTTTCTGAATACCAAAAAGTGTCAAAAGATCAGGCTCGTTTTTGGGAACTTCGGAAAAAAATGTTTTCTTTGTATATGCAAATCATTAAAGAGCTTTTGAAAAATAAAGAGGGCAAAATTCCCCATGCGATTCCTAAAGATCTTATTCTTAAGCAATATCAATTGTGGGATCAGTTAGAAGAAGAAATAGGATCTCAGTATATTCAAGCAGGTTATTTGGCCAACCATGTTTTGTTGGGGCATGAAAAAGATGTGATGGCAGGAGAAGAAGTCGATGCTTTGTTGACCCATCTTGAATTTGTCTATCATCAGGTGTGTGACATTAAGCTATTACAAGAGCAGCCCATTTGGACGCCTCAAGAAACTTTATTTTTTTTAAACTCATACGAAAAACTTTTAGAATATTTATTTTCTCTTTTTTTAAAAACAGACCAGTCTGTCCTTCAAAAAAACGATCTGGTTCAATTGCTTGAGCTTCTTTATGCGCACGTTCATGGCAAAGCAACAGATTTTGTGGATGCTGTTTTGGCATTTAAAAAACAAATTTTTGGTGGGTCTTTAGAGGCTTTTGGACGAGAGGAAAGTATACAGCTCCTATCTGTATTTCATGATACTATTGAGGCTTATGGGCAAGGTGTTTGGTTCTTTCAAGATAATTCTCTTACGATTTCTCAAAAAGGCCCAGATTTTCAAAAGACGCTTTATTTTTGGACCACACCTTTTGAAAAAAGAACTTTTGTTTATAAAAATAATTTTTTATTAACGCAGGTGGCCCGTGTGTTGGTTAATCGCGCCATTCAAGCCTATGATACAGACCATGATGGAAAGTTGTCTCTTAGATATTCGTATGATGCTGCTGGCGATGCCGGTAGTGATTTTTCTGAAATTGGGACATTAGAATTAACTTCTTTAATTTCAACCATCCAAAAGTTATTGAAGGGATTAGATTTGTTGACAGAAGGAGAACTGTCTCAAGAAAAAAGTAAAGAGGCCCATCAAGTTTGGACAGACCCTCTGGCTCTAGATACACTTTCATTAGGAAGGATTATTACGCTTCTTTCGGATCAGTTGCTTTATAACAGCAATGGAGATCAGGCTTTAGATCAGTATGAAATTTTAGAAACAACCAGTTTTGTTCTAGAAAATTCTAGGGCAGCCACATGGTTTTTTAGAGATGTTCGGTTAGAAAGTTTTTATACTGAATTTCCCCAAAGCGAAGAAAAAGGATTAAAAAGAGAAGGATTGATGGATGTTTTACAAGAAGTTCCAACGCTTCAATGGTATTTCCCAAATGCGATGAAGTCTTTTACTCACGATGAATTAAAGCGCTATGTTGAATCTATTATCGCTATTGTGGGAAGGAAAGATCTCCAGGTAATTTCTACATCAGAGCTAGAATCTATTTTTGCTATTGTTCGTTTGATAGAAGTATTTTTCATTCGTTATGATACAGATTCTGATGGTGTTTTAAATCAAGAGGAAGTAAGTGTCATGTATCGTCACTTTTCACCTATCATAGCAGCCATGATTGAAAAATATCAAAAAGGAAACGCATCCAAAGATCATAGTATTTTATCTGGAATCTTGAGTTGTATACCGCATGTTTTTAAGGAGGAGCTGCAACAGATCGTCCCTCAAGAAGAAATAAATCGTAAAGTGTTTGAATATATTGTGACACAAGGAGAATTTCCAGAGAGTGTTTTTGATGTGCTTTTGCCAAAGAAAAAAACGCGGAGCGATCGCCTTCGTCTTGTCCGTCTTTTCGCTACTATTTTTAAAGAACTGGCCACTGTTCCTTAAACGTATTTGTAAGGCCTCAGTTATGGGGGATATCCGATTTGTAATCCCTCAGGTTTGAGGGGAAGACAAGTCCGCAGGGAGGAGGGCGACGCAGGCGTACTATTATGTACGTCGAGGAGCCCGACGACTGAGAACGCAGTATTCCCCCAAAACTGAGGGATTACACGTGTTTTTAAAAAATGCCTTGACGCTAGGGAAGCAATTTCCTTATGTTGAGTGAATGCCTGTTTCTTTAGATAAAGAAAAAGCGCTAGAAGCGCGGATGAAAGATTTAGGGATTCGAGAAGAAGATCTGGAAGAGTCTTTTATTCGATCTGGGGGTGCGGGAGGACAAAAGGTCAATAAAAGTTCTAGTTGTGTTCGTTTGATTCATAGGCCCACAGGCGTAGAAGTCAAATGTCAAATATCTAGAAGCCAAACTGAGAATAGATTTTTTGCAAGACGCATTTTATGTGAAAAATATGAAGCCCAGATTTTAAAACAAAAAACTGAAAAAGAATTGGAAATCTATCGCATTCGTAAACAAAAAAAGAGACGATCGCGAAAAGCCAAAGAAAAAATGCTTGCCAATAAAAAAGCACATTCGTTAAAAAAGGGGCTTAGAAAGTCTGTGCATTTCAAGGAGGAATAACTATGGTATCTAAAGTAAAGAAAACAATATCTCAAGAATTAGATAAGCTTGGAAAAGACTATTGGGAATTTGTATTAAAAACATGTCCCACATGGGCGACGTTTTTAGGGGATCCACGATATAATGGACGGTTAGAGGAATTTGGTCATCAGCCCCGTAAAAAACAGGTGGCAGCAAATCAGGCGTTTTTAAAACGGCTCAAAAAAATAAATCTGGCAAAGTTGACTCAGAGAGAAAAAGTGACCTATCGAATTTTAGAGCTCAAGTTGAAAGAATATATGGAGTCTCAAAAATTTAAAGATTGGGAATGGAACTTAGATCAATTGAGTGGCCCTCATATTCAGTTGATGGATTTGTTAGATATTCATCCTCTCAAAACAAAGAAAAATTATGATGATTTACTCAAGCGATATAAATCGATTCCAAAATACATGGATCAATATCTGGGGGATTTAAGAGATGGATTAAAATCAGGACGGGTAGCTCCGTATGTGGCGTATGACCGTGTGGTGGATCAGCTTCAAAAATTTGTCCAAATGAATCCTTTAGAAACTCGTTTTTCGGAACCTCTTAAGAGATTTCCAGCAAGTTTTTCTAAAAAAGATCAGCAGAAATACTCAGGGGTGTTTGAAAAAACAATTCGTGCCACTGTTGTTCCGGCCTATGAAAAGTTGTTAAAATTTTTGCAGACAGAATATAAAGATCGTGCACGTAAAGAAGTGGGAGTTTCTGCCATCCCTCAAGGGCGTGAAAATTATGCTTTTCGGGTGAGGGCTCATACAACGACAGATAAAACTCCAGAAGAACTTCATCAAATTGGATTAGACGAACTCCAAAAAAATAAAGAAGAAATTTTAGCGATTGCGCAAAAATTAGGTCATCAGGGGGATGTCAAAAGTTTTCTAGAAAAAATTAAGACAGATCGTTCTAATTATTACGAGACCTCTGAGCAGCTCATGGAGGGGCACACTATGGCTCTCAATCGAATGAAAACATTTCTGCCTCGTTACTTTGGAACACTTCCAACGATTCCATTCGAAGTCAAAGCGATGGATAAGCTTAAAGCGGCTTCAGCTCCTGCGGCCTATTATTATCCTCCTACCGAAGATGGGAGCCGTCCGGGCATATTTTGGATGAATACCTTAAAACCTCAAGAATGGGCGAATTATTCAATGGAGACCTTGGCCTATCATGAGGCCATTCCTGGGCATCATCTTCAAATTGCTCTTGCAACTGAACAAAAAGATATTCCTAAATTTCAAAAGCATTTGGGATTTACGGCCTACATTGAAGGATGGGCACATTATACCGAACGCTTGGCGGATGAAATGGGGGCATATTCTTCTGAACTTCAACGGGTAGGGATGCTGATGGATCAGGCCTGGCGTGCGATTCGATTGGTGGTGGATACGGGAATTCATTATTTTGGATGGTCAAGGGAGAAAGCGCTTAATTTTATGAAAGAAACACGCACGGCCAATGAGATGGAAATGAACAATGAAATTGATCGCTATATTGTGTGGCCGGGGCAGGCGTTGGCCTATAAGGTTGGGCAACGAGCTATTTATGATTTGCGAGAGGAGGCCAAAAAGAAATTAAAGAATAAGTTTGATATTCGAAAATTTCATGACTTAGTGCTGCTCAGTGGCCCTGTACCTTTGTTAACCCTTAAAGAAATGGTGGAAGCGTGGGTTAAGTCGCATGAATGATGTACATGTTGTGGTTTCTTGGATTTTGCCGCTTCTTGTTTTTGCTTTATTTTTAGGATTCTTTTTTGTCTTAAAAAGAATTTTAGTTTCAAGGTTGCTTTTATGGGCACGTAAAACAGAAGTGGAATGGGATGATGTTTTAGTCAGCGCTGCCAGCGTTCCTCTGAATTTCTTAATGATTGTTTTATCTCTTTGGATTGCCAGATATTTTGTCAATCTTCCCTCAGAGCTTTCTCCGTATGTTTCGGAAGCTGGACGTCTTTTTGTGATTTTGTCTGCATTATACTTTTGTGATCGCTTTTTGGTGGGAATGTTTCGGCTTTATGCTAAAAAAAATCCTCATCTTCAAACTTCTCAAAAATTAATTTCAACCATTGTTCATCTCACTCTCATTATTTTTGCTGCTCTTTTTGTGTTGTATGCCATCGGTGTTTCTATTACGCCCTTTGTGGCTTCTTTAGGGATTGGTTCTGCAGCGATTGCATTGGCCCTTCAAGATACCTTGGTGAATGCTTTTTCTGGGATGCATCTTCTAACCGATCGTCCGATGACTCCAGGTCAATTCATTGCTTTGGATGATGGCAGGCAAGGAACTGTGGATGTGGTGGGGTGGAGAACGACCCGTATTCGACTTTTATCTAATGATATGGTTATCATTCCCAATTCAAAATTGGCTTCAAGTATTATTACCAATTATGATTACCCTGAACCTAAAACCACATTTAAGATCAGCGTAAGTATTCATTATGACAGTGATTTAGAGAAAGTAGAAAAAATAATTCTAGAAGAAGCTAAAAAAATTCTAAAAGAACACCCTGCAGCCGTTTCAGAGTTTGAGCCCAAGGTCATTTTTCAAGAATTTGCAGATTCTGGGATTCAGTTGGTTATTTTATTAGCAGCTAAGCGCTATGTGGATCATGCGGGCATCAAATCTCAATTTATTAAAAATTTGCACCAGCGTTTTCAAAAAGAAAATATTGTTATTCCGTATCCTACCCGAACCATCTATGCCCAAAAATAAAATTTTGTGAATTAAGAAAATTGTGTGAATTAAGAGAATTACATTGACACTCAGCGTCTCAATTCGCTAATGTGCCTGCGAACAGTCGAAAGGTGTCAGGATTCATGGAGGTCTTATATGCTGAGTAAAATTATGCCTCGCGAAGGTCGGTTCTTTGACCTTTTTGAACAAAGCTCAAATCTCATTGAAGAAGCTGCACAACAATTTAAAAAAATGCTTTCGGATCTGCCTCATGCTGAAAGTCACGCCCACACGATTAAAGATATTGAGCATAGAGCAGACGATGTGACGCATCAAACGGTGGAAATGCTTCATAAAACATTTATTACGCCCATTGATCGAGAAGAAATTCATCAGCTGATCAGCAAAATGGATGATGTGGTAGATATTATTGAAGCCGCATCGCAAAGAATTGTTTTGTATGGGATTACCGCTATTCCTCAAGATGCTTTACAGATGTCAGACGTCTGTATTCGCTCTGCAGAATGTATTAAGCGAGCGGTTCGAGGGTTGAGTAATCTGAAAAAACCTCAAGAAATGATTAAAGATTGTGTGGAGATCAATCGCCTTGAAAATGAAGCGGACACGCTTTTGAGGTCTGCCATTTCAAAGCTTTTTAAGGAAGAGCCAGATACCCGCCAGCTCATTAAACTTAAAGAAATTTATGAACTTTTGGAAGTTGTGACGGATCGTTGTGAAGATGTGGCCAATATTATTGAAGGTATCGTTTTAGAGTATGCCTGAAGCAAGCCTCGCTCTTATTATTTTTATCATCATTGTTGCGCTGGCGTTTGATTTTATTAATGGCTTTCACGATGCGGCCAATTCCATTGCCACGATTGTTTCTACGCGTGTTTTAAAACCTCAATGGGCAGTCGTGTGGGCAGCTTTTTTTAATTTCATTGCTTTTCTTTTCTTTGGCCTTCACGTGGCCAATACTATTGGAAAAGGAGTGGTTAATCCTACAGTGATAGATCCCATAGTTGTTTTTGCGGCGCTCATGGGAGCCATCATTTGGGATTTGATTACGTGGTATTATGGGATCCCCTCGAGCTCTTCTCATGCACTCATTGGGGGACTGGCAGGCGCAGCCGTAGCAAAGGCGGGTGTGGGGGCACTTCAAACGGCGGGTTTTACTAAAATTGTTGTTTCAATTGTCATTTCTCCACTTTTGGGATTTGCTTTGGCTTTTATATTTATGGCCGCTATTTCTATTGTTTTTTTTAAAGCAACCCCCAGGCGTATTGATCAGAATTTTAGAATTTTACAGTTTTTATCTGCGGCTCTCTATAGTTTGGGGCATGGGGGCAATGACGCGCAAAAAACGATGGGGATTATTACAGTCCTTCTTTTTTCTACCGGATTTTTAGGAACCACGTTTCATGTGCCCCTGTGGGTCGTATTATCTTGTCATGCAGCCATGGGGCTGGGAACTTTATTTGGAGGATGGCGGATTGTAAGAACTATGGGGATGAAAATTACAAAACTTAAACCTGTCGGTGGATTTTGTGCTGAAACAGCTGGGGCGATGACTTTATTTCTTGCGACAGGGCTGGGAATTCCTGTGTCTACCACGCATACGATTACGGGGTCTATCATGGGAGTGGGGTCCGTAAATAAATTTTCAGCTGTTCGCTGGGGTGTGGCAGAACGCATTGTGTGGGCATGGGTTCTGACCATTCCTGCCTCCGCATTTATGGCTGCGGTCACCTGGTGGCTTGCAACCTTGATTTTTCATGTAGTGTGATTAATATAGCTGACAAAAGGAGAAAATTTTTATGAAAATAAAATATATTATTTTAATGATGTCCATCTTCTTTTTAAGTGGATGTGGAATTCAATCCCTTCCTAAATCTAAAAATGCGGTTGAAGCTGGATGGGCAGAAGTTCAAAATCAATATCAAAGACGTGCTGATCTTGTTCCTAATTTGGTGAATACCGTTAAAGGCTACGCCAAGCATGAACGAGAAACGTTGGAAGCTGTGGTGGAAGCCAGAGCCAACGCGACAAAAGTCAATCTCAAGGTAGATCAACTCAGTGATGCGAACTTAAAAAAGTTTCAAGATGCGCAAAGTGCATTGAGTTCTGCCTTGTCGCGACTTTTATTGGTGGTTGAAAAATATCCAGATCTAAAGGCGAATGAAAATTTTAGAGATCTTCAGGTGCAGCTTGAAGGAACAGAAAATCGGATTGCTATTTCTCGCCGACGCTACATTGAGGCGGTGCAGTATTATAATAATCAAATTACTGTGCCTCCCAGTTCTTGGACCAATGGTTTTTTCTATCACTATGAGAAAAAGCCTCAATTTGTAGCCGATGAACCAGAAAAAGTAAAAGAAGCACCTAAAGTAGAATTTTGAAAAAAATATTCCTTATTTTTTTACTGTTTTTACCGGTAATAGCCTTAGGTAGAGGAGTGCCATCTCTAACAGGGCCTGTCGTTGATGAAGCCCATCTTTTATCTTCTGACCAAAAGCAGGCTTTAGAAAATTCTCTATCTTCTTTTTATTCTAAGACAGGAAAGCAAATTCAATTGGTCATTCTTAAATCTTTGGAAGGAGATGCCCTAGAAGATTTTTCTATTCGTTTAGCAGAGGCATGGAAAATTGGGAAAAAGGGCTCTGATAGTGGAGTGATCTTGCTGATTGCCTATCAAGATCATAGTATTCGAATTGAAGTAGGGGGCGGATTAGAAGGAGAACTTACGGATGCGGAGTCAGGTAGAATTATTAGTTTCATAGTGCCTTATTTTAAAAAAGGAGACTATGTTTCTGGAATTTATATAGGGTTAAATGCCATTGCTCAGAAATTCGGAGGAAAATTAGAGGGAGCCTATAGCACCAGAGAAATAGATTTTGATTCAAAATGGTTTAAATTATTTTTCTTTATTCTTTTCTTAGTTCTATATGGCTCTTTCTCAGGATTTGGATATCGCAGGCGTAGATTAGGCAGCGGGTTTTATTGGGGTGGCGGTGGGTTTTCAGGGGGTGGATCTTTTGGAGGTTTTGGCGGTGGAGGTTTTGGAGGAGGGGGCTGGTCTGGTGGAGGGGGTGGATTTTCAGGAGGAGGAGCCAGCGGAAGATGGTAACTGAAGCAGTAAAAAAAGCTATTGAAGCAGCTGTTAAAAAAGCAGAAGAAAAAACATCGGGCGAAATTGTAACGATGATTGTTCCTTCTAGCGATAGCTATATGGGTGCAGCATGGTATTGGGGTTTTGTGTTGTGCTTAGCCCTGACATTTTGTTTTTATCTTTTATTTCCGCATCTCAAATTTGTGTATTATCTTTTTGTTGAAATGCCTTTGATGATCGTAAGTTTTCTCATTTTTCATATTCCCCTTTTAAAGCGTTTAAGTATTCCTAAAAAAGAAATGGAAGAAGAAGTTTTTCAAAGGGCTGTAGAAGCTTTTTATAAGCACAATCTGCATGCCACACGCGATCAAAATGGTATTTTAATTTTTGTTTCTCTTTTTGAGCGTCGGGTGCAAGTATTGGCAGATACCGGTATTCATAAAAAAGTGCCTGCGGGAACATGGGATGAAGTTGTACGGCAGTTGACTCTTGATATTCGAAGTTGTCGTATTCAAGAAGGATTTGTGAGGGCAGTAGAAACCTGTGGCAATATTCTTTCTAAATATTTTCCAAAAAAATCAGATGATCAAAATGAGCTTCCAGATACATTAATGACGGAATGAAGGGCTGTGACGGCTTGAGATGTCTGCGTTGCATCAACGATAAAACTTAAATTAATTTTAGAAGCTCCCAGGGAAATCATTCGAATGGGAATGTGTGCTTCTCGAAGAAGGGTAAAAACTTTTGCGGCAATGGTTGGATCTTCTCTTAAACCTTCCCCTACGACGCTGACCACAGCGTGTCCTTTTTCAACCGATAGTTCAGAAAAAACTTTCAATTCTGAGAGAACAGGCTCTAGATCTTGTCCCTCTTGAACGGTAATAGAGACTGAAACTTCTGAAGTAGAAACCATATCGACGCTGACTCGATGTCTTGCAAAGATTTCAAAAATTTTAGCTAAAAATCCATGTTGGTCTAACATGCGTGTAGAGGTGATGTTGACAATCGTAAGTCCTGAGCGATGGGCAATGGCCTTGATGGTTCCTTCCATTTTTTGTTTTTCTTTATAAACGATTGTTCCAGGATAAGAAGGTTCATTGGTATTTAAAATTCGCACAGGGATATTTTTGCTAATGGCCGGTAGCATGGTAGCAGGATGAATGACTTTGGCTCCGTAGTAGGCAAGCTCGGAGGCTTCTTCAAAACTCATTTCGCGAATGGAATGAGCATGAGGAACAAGGCGAGGATCGGCTGTCATAATGCCATTTACATCTGTCCAAATTTGAATTTCTTCGGCATGGAGGGCGGCGCCCATCAAAGAAGCAGAATAGTCACTGCCTCCTCGTCCCAGCGTTGTGATATTTCCCTCCAGATCTTTTGCAATGAAGCCTGTTGTAACAATGAGTTTGTCTTTGTGATGTGAAACAGAGTTTTGAATGATGGAATCCGATTCTTTGAGAGGAAGGGCTTGTCCAAAATGGGCTGTGGTTCGAAGGCCTAAATCGTAAGAAAAAATGGCCAGAGTGGATTTGGGCAAAACCGTATTGAGATAACTGGCTACGATTTTACAAGATGCACGTTCGCCAAAAGCTAAAATACGATCTTTTGTTTTAGGACTGCATTCTTGAAGTAAAGAAATTCCTTGAAAAAGAGCTGCCACCTCTTCGCTCTCTTCATCTAAAAGAGTGTCAGGGAGTTTGAGCTCTCGAAGAACGTTTTTGTGTCGTTGAATGAGCTCTGCCAAGGAAATCTTTTTCTTTTGAGTCGTGAGGTTGATAAGCTCGAGTAGGTGGTTGGTAACACCACTGAAAGCAGAGACAACGACCAAAGGATGTCGCGAGAGGTGTCCGAAAACAATTTGAGAAACTTTGTGAATTTGAGAAGCACTGCCAACCGAAGTACCGCCAAACTTCATAACAATCATAGATTTTCTCCCCGTATCAAGTCATTTAGAGTTTCTCGTTTGCGGCAAACTTTAAAACTTTTGCCATTAACCAAAACCTCTGCAACTCGGGGGCGAGAATTATAATTAGAAGACATTGAAAATCCATAGGCGCCCGCGCTCAAAATAGCCAAAAAATCGCCCGCGTGGGAGTGAGGAAGCTCACGTTCTTTGGCTAAAAAATCACCTGACTCACAAATGGGGCCAACGACATCTACGGATATAGAAGCGAGGGATCTCTTTTCCACAGGCCAAATTTCATGATGGGCATCATACAGAGTGGGGCGAATCAAATCATTCATGGCGGCATCGACAATGATAAAATTTTTAGAAGTCGTTTTTTTGGTATATAAAACTTTTGTGAGAAGGATTCCTGCATTTCCCACAATGGTTCTGCCGGGCTCACATAAAAGTTTTATTTTTAAATCTTTTAATTCTTGGAGTACGTCTTTGAGGTATTCTTGAGGAGAAGGGGGTACTTCTTTAGAATAGGGAATGCCCAGTCCACCGCCGATATTGAGATGTCGGATATGAATTCCTTTTTGTTTTAGATCTAGGATTACTTTTTTTAGTTCTCGAACACTTTCTAAAATAGGTTCTAAAGAGAGCATTTGAGAGCCAATGTGACAATCAATCCCTATGAATTGAATAGCAGAGAACTCAGAGGCACGTTGATAGAGAGCCAAAGCTTCTTTAATAGGAATTCCAAATTTATTTTCTTTGAGCCCTGTTGAAATATAGGGATGTGTTTTAGGATCAATGTCGGGATTGACGCGTATGGAGACTGGAGCTTTTTTCTTAAGTTTTCGTGCGACAAGATTTAAGAGAGCTAGTTCTTGATCAGACTCCACATTAAAGCACAAAATATTTTTTTGAAGGGCATAGGCCATTTCTTCTTGGGTTTTTCCAACGCCTGAAAATACAACTTTTTGAGGATTGCCGCCTGCTTTTAAGACGCGATAGAGTTCGCCTTGAGAGACGATGTCAAAACCTGCTCCTAGTTTTGAGAGAAGCTTTAAGACAGATAAGTTAGAATTTGCTTTGACAGAAAAACACACCAAATGATCATGATTTTTTAGGACATCTTCATAGGCCTTAAAATGTCTGGTAAGCGTAGCTTGACTATAGACATACGTGGGTGTCCCAACTTTCTTAGCGATCGTTTCTAAAGCAACATCTTCGCAAAAAAGTTTATTGTTTTTGTAGATAAAATAATGCATAAAACATAGTCATTTATCACAGATGCGCCTATAGTTCAATGGATAGAGCATAAGCCTCCGAAGCTTAAAATGGTGGTTCGAATCCACCTAGGCGCAATCTCTAATAAACTCTCGAACTTGATGAGGAGGGGAATCTCAACTTTGCTTAGATGGAGACATTCCAAACTTCTTTTTAAAAGCCTCCGAGAATGCTCCAAAGTTTTCATACCCTACAAGTGTTGCCACTTCGCCTACCGAATGAGTTTCTTTTTTTAATAAATTCTTGGCTTCATCCAGTCTACGATGGCGGATGTATTCATAGGGAGTTTTTTTATATTTTTTCTTAAATTCTCTGAGCAATGTTGAAACACTCATGCCCGCTTCCTTCCCAATGGTTTGAAGAGATAAATTTTCAAATAAATGATTTTCTATAAATTGCAAAGCTCTGTCTGGAGTTTTTTGAGTATCAATCCATGAAGTTGTGGCCTTCAGGCCTTCTTTTATATCCAATGCACAACGAAGGACTTCTTGAGTAATTTCTTTTTCAAAAAACTCTAATTGTGAAGGAGCTCTCGAAGAGGTCACAATTCTTCTAAAAAAGTATTCCTCCAAAAGGTGTGAAAGCCATGATGTTCGATGGATCTTGGCAACAGAAGAAGTAAATTTTTCTACTTGAGATGGATGAGTCTTCAAAGATTTAAAAACATTTTTTAAAAGAGGCTCATCTGGATAGAGCGCTAAGGTATCATAAATAGCGCTCTTGCCTTCATCATCATGAACAACGTTTTTTGGAACAATAAGAACGGTTGAGTGATCAATCACCCATGTTTGTGTGGTCTTTTGAGATTTTTGGGTGCGTACCTCCATAATGGAGCTTCCCCGAGGAAAAACAAACATCAATCGATCATGGATGTGAAAATCTTTAAAAAAATCACAACTTCTTTCATAAGCCACACCCATGGATTGCGATAAATCAATGACCTGCTCTAAAAGAGCCCCCTCGGGATGAATCTCAAATCCCTTCCATAAAAGAGGTGCGGGCTTGGTGATCATAGATAATGACGATTTAACCGAAATTTAAGAAGACGGCAACGAATAAGTTTTGGCCGATCTCGTTTAAAACAATCTCAATTCAAAAACATTAACAAAAGGAGATTGTTATGAATGACTTAAATAAAAAAAATCTGATTACACGTAGGAAGGTGGCAGGTGGAGTTTTCTTTCTTCTCATCATAAGTATGGGATTAAAGGTAAATGCGAAGGAGGGACTAGATTCGTGGTTCAAAAGAGAAAAAGATGTTGTGCTTCAAAAAATGCTTTTAAATATCTCTCCTGCCGATGGGGCTAGGGGATCTGTGGCTGCCTCTCCCTCGAAAGAAAATCCAAACTACTATTATCATTGGGTCAGAGATGCTGCTTTGACCATGGATGTTGTTGAAAGATTTGATGAAAAAAATTTTAATCTCATGATGGACTATGTTGAATTTTCTCGACAAAATCAAAAAATAAATACACTCACAGGTCTGGGGGAGCCTAAGTTTAATATCGATGGCAGCGCTTTCAATGATCCATGGGGGCGTCCTCAAAATGATGGTCCAGCCTTGAGGGCCATTACTCTCATTCACTTTGCTAATTCTTTACTAGAGATGGGTAAAGAAAATATCGTTAGAGAAAAGCTCTATGATGGAAAGCTCCCAACCTCTTCTGTCATTAAATTGGATCTTGAGTATGTCTCTCATCATTGGCAAGACACATCCTTTGATCTATGGGAAGAAGTCAAGGGGCATCATTTCTATACACGTATGGTTCAAAGACGTGCGCTCATAGAAGGCGCTAGCCTTGCACAAAAACTGGATGATCCATTTGCAGCAGAGTTTTACAGGTCTCAAGCTAAAAAACTTGAATCAGAAATTGAACGTCATTGGAATCCTGAGCGTGGCATTATCGTTGCAACGCTAGATCGAGATGGAGGTTTGGATTATAAAACCAGTGGGCTCGATGTTGCAGTCATTTTAGGAGTTCTTCATGGAACTACGGATGATGGATTTATGTCTGTTTCAGATTCTCGAGTTTTAGCTACTGCAAAACGCTTGGAAGATGCTTTTCAATCCCTCTATTCTATTAATCAAAATGGCATGGTAGGCATTGCTATCGGGAGATATCCGGAAGATCAGTATTTTGGTGGTAATCCTTGGGTATTGGCCACGTTTGCCTTAGCAGAATTTTATTACAAGCTTGGAGAGATAAAAAAGGGCGATGAGTTTATGGCACGAGTTCAGTTGCATGCCAATCCTGATGGATCTTTATCAGAACAAATTGATCGCAAGAGTGGCTATATGATTTCCGCTAGAGATCTGACATGGAATTATGCAAGTTTTTTAACAGCCATTGGGAGTCGAAATAATTTGAGGGTACAGATCCCTTAGGTCCTTTTTGTATATAGCGGATGGGCATGTACTCATGTTGAAGATGATTATGTTTGTCTAAATGATGTTGTCTTAAACGAAGGACAATAAAGCCCATTATCAAACTTTAATCCTGAGGAATACCTTTAAGCACGCCGCTTATTTTCCGGCGATGTGCAAAAGGTATTTCTTTAAATGGGTGACTCGTCTTGGGTGCATCGGCTACCCAAAATATTGACAGTGGATTTTAAGTTCCATCGAGAAACTGTCGGATTAAATTGTCAGGATGGCTAACGCAGCAATCATCCTGGGAAATGTGAAGAATCTTAGGCTTTAAGTCTGGTCGTTATGTGTGGTTTTTGAATTATGGTTTTCGTCCAGAAACAAGATAGGTCATACCACCACCTCCAGAACTAAAATTTTTCTGTTTGTATGCCTGTTTGTAAATTTTATTATATTTCATAGCCCGTGACCAAAATTCTTTAAATTCTTTTTCTGTTCCGTCACCAGCCATAAAAAAACGCTTAGTATCCTCTTTGTCCCATATCCAAAAGTCTCTTTCTAGCCACTCTAAAGATTGTTTTAGAATCACTTGCTGTTCTTTAGATTTATAAGGGGGATAGAGTGGCCAGGCTTTATCTGAAATATAAACCTGAATCTGTTCCAATCCCAATTCTGAAAAATATCCAGGCACAAAATCTCCCACAGAATTACTCCCTTCACCTAAAGCCTGCTTTCCTTTATCACAAATGAGTTGAAACTTAACAGTATCTAGGATGATTTGAATAGGCCATTTAGCATCTACATTACTTTTAACCATTGCAGATGCGAGATTATTAGGTTCAGCCACCATCAATAATCCCTTAGGTTTTAAAACCCTTAACATTTCTTTAAGAACAGCCTTTGGATCCTTCACATGCATGAGAACTGTCTGGCATGTGACAAGATCAAAATGGTTATCCTTAAATGGAAGATTTTGAGCGTCCCCCTTTTTATAACTGTATCGTTTATCTAATCCTAAATTTTTTGCTCTGACTTGGGCTTTGTCGACCCAATCTGACTCTCTATCTACTCCGATTACTTTGGAATGCTTTGGTAGTATAGAAGCCAAAAGCTGTCCCCAATGGCCGATTCCACATCCTACGTCGAGCACGAGACCAATATTATCCAATCTCCATCTCTTGGCCATGAGTTCCAAAAAATCACGATTCCACCAATAATCTCTTTGTTCTCCAAAATATTCTTCGGAATGGCGTTTCATCTTAGATTTAGTTATCATATGTTTTCTTCGATCTCAGTAAGAATAAAGAGACCATTGATTATTATCAATATAATTTTATTTTTAAAAGATCACCCCAAAAAAAGGTCAAATTTGACAATGTCATAAATTTATGACATACTTAGAAAGTGAAGAGCATAAAAATTCACAAGGCGGTGGTTAGAGAAATGAAAAGTTTAGAGGATTCTACACGAGAATATATTGTAGAACTCTTTTCCTTGTTGGCGGAAGGAGAATCTTTAGGAATGCCTATAAGCCGCCCTATGCCTTCTGTTTTTCATGGAGCTCATGAATTAAGAATCAAAGATAGCTCAGGTCAATATCGAGTGTTTTATTTTACAAAGCATAAGGAGAGCGTCCTTGTATTTCATATGTTTAAAAAGAAAACTGAAGCTACCCCAGACCATGAAATTTCTCTTGGTCAGAAAAGATTAAAGGAGATGATAATATGAGAGCGTTTTTTGAAGCTAGAAATGTTAAAGAACTTTGTAAGATTTTAAGAGTTTCGGAATCTCAAGCTGCTAAAGTGGGGATGAGGCGAGATCTTGTCATGGCCATCCGAAACAGGATTCGACGGAACGGATGGACACATCTTCAAAGTGCTAAAAAAGCAAATATGGGTAGAACAGTCATTACAGCCATTATGAACGGGGATATCCAAAGCATTTCTACAGATCGACTTATTGATATTGCTTATCGGTTGGGTTTGACTCTTCAGCTCAAAGTAGCGTAGCCAGCCTGTTAATCGCTGAGATGCTTCGGGTTTTGCCCTCAGAATGACAGACTGTTTGCTATCCTGCCTCAAAATGGGATTGCTCAAGCAAGCTATTTATCTGGCACCAAGATAGCCCATACTTAATGATAACCAAAACTAAAAGTTCTTATCATTGTGATTAAATTATGTTATGAGCATTCTTTATGGATTATAGATTTATAAAAGCATTTATATCTGTTGCAAAGCACCTAAACTTCACCAAGGCAGCCAGTGAGCTTCATGTTACACAAGCTGCAGTGAGTAGGCAGATAAGACTCTTGGAAGAATCCTTGGGCGTACAACTGGTCATTCGATCTCCTCAAAGAGTGATGCTGACCCCTAAGGGTCAAGAACTTTATCAAAAAGGCCACTATTTTGATGAATGGATAACTTCAGAGTTTTCAAAAGAACCCATCCAAGATATAAGAATCGGTGTTCTTCAAGGCGTTCTGGAAAGCTGGCTTGTTGAAAGACTCTCTAAACTATGCAAAGTCAAAAAATATAACTTTTATATCCATATGACATCCCCCTCAGCTATTGAAAAGTTGATAGAAGAAGGTAAGATTGACTTAGCATTGAATACCAAAAATATTCAGACAGAACTATTAACTTCACGAAAACTATTTCAGGAAAAAATTGTATTGATATCAAAGGAACAAATTAACCTTGGTAAGCTTCATGAATACAGATGGGTTATCTGTGAGTCGCATGACTATATTGTTAAATTTTCAAAGAAAAAAAGTCAGAAGCTTATTCAAGTTAACTCACCCACTGCTCAAATTCGCTTCGTAGAAAAAGGTATGGGCATATCTATGGTGCCTTCCCATCTCATTACAAATAAGAGTAAGTTACACATTTATCCCATAGAAAAATATAAGAACGAATTTATTTATTTAACAACGCTTAATTATAGAATCATTCCAGAGCATATAAAAAGTTTTATTGAAATACTGCAATGAAAAA
>JAHFEZ010000031.1 GCA_023248265.1 Deltaproteobacteria bacterium | reverse complement strand
TGTGTAGAAGAGCTTGTGGGCGTTGCAAAAGTTCAGCCTGCTCGTTTGTCAAAGCTTTTAGATGTTTTAATTCCTTTGGCAAGGTCCGAAGATCTTGCGATCCGAAAAAATGCGATTTGGGGCCTGGGAGAAGCATTGAGTATCCAACATAATGCGGATGCTAATATTTTAATTAAGCTTTTACGAGAAATGGCAGATGCTGCCACGCAAACAGAAATTATTTTAGCGTTATCTAAATTGCCGTATAACGACGCTGCGGCCGCCTTGATTCGTCCGGCCATTGCTAAATTAGAACCTCAAGTAAATTTGGTGGCATCTCTCTATTTTGCACAACAAGAACCCCAAACATTGGGTCAAGTGGTGCGGGTGTTAGAATTACCGGCAGAGGCTGTGTCTGAAGAAACAAAACTACTTGCTTTAGGAGCGGTACAAAAATATTTTCCAGGCGGTGGGACTACCTTGCGAACCTCTTTATTGAATTTGGCCAGAAATGATAGTTCAAGGGTGGTGCGTTTGGAAGCCCTTTCCTTATTGGCCAAAACCAAAGATCCACAAGCTGCCCAACTGCTGCTTACTTTTTTTGAGGAAGCTTCGGGCTCACAAAAAAGAAGAGTGTTGATAGAGCTTTTAACAAATTTTGATGATTGCCCCACACTTCGGCAAACCGTTCGCAAAGTTGTCGATTTTTATCAAGACTCTCGTTATCACTTTGACCTTTTTGATGTGGTGGGTCAAGAACACGCACTCAGTCAAAGACTGGCATTTCTTAAGAATGATCCTGAAACGCTTCGATATATTTCTTCTCTGGATACCAGCTCTAATCCGGGCTTAGAAGAGTTTGTGGCAGTGGTTTTTCACTAGCAGGTGCCTGTTAATAACAGCTGGTATCCATGAGGGTTGTGGCGGCCTGAGCTTCTTTGGATTTTAAAGGGGATTTTGACGGGTCGGGATCGTCAATATTAAATCCATAAAGCTTATAAATAATTTGATTGGATATTTTTTGAATCTGAAGTTGTTTTAACTTTTGTTTGACGCAGTGAGCAATAATTTCTTCTTTGAAGGCCTCAAACTCCTCAAGATCTTTGGGCAAAAAGATCGAGGCCTCAATTTCATCCCAAAAATTAAATGACTGTTTTTTTAAATCCATCTCAATAAAATCGAGCATTTCTTTGGGGCCATAGATTTGAATGACTTTGTTTTCTTTGGAAAGAAGTGTCAAGTGTTCCCCCTCGTTTTTAACCCCTTCTTCACGTTTGGAGTTCACAAGACAAAATTGATCGGCCAATAAGGTTGTATCTTTTTGGATAAAAATTTTCTTATGATCTTTTAACGCGCATTGTTTTTCAAAGGGATAAATAGCTCTAAAGGCCAAAGGGGTATACGGCGGAGGAAGTTGGTTTTCAAAAGCTGTGCTAATTTTAAATTGAAAAAACTGATCGTAGTTTCGCAGTGTTTTTTGAAGAGCTAAAATTTCTTTTTGCATGAGTACTAGGGCATCATGGACCAATTCTTCTCGTCCGTGGGTGAGTTCTAAGCTCACATAGGTCATCAAAAACTTTGCGTCAAATTTTGAAAGGGCGCTACTGACTTGAGCCATTTTTTCACTTTGAATTGAGGCTTCTATAGGGCTTGAAAAATGGATGGGCCGAATGGGCATCATTTTTAAAGAAGCACTATCAAAAAACTTTTTACCGTTTTTCTTATTGCCGTTATTGGAGTACCAAAAATTTAAAACAGGAGAATTTAAAAGTGCCAAAAGATAATACGGAGATTCTTTGCAAATAGGTTTGGGCAGCAGTGTTAGAAAATTTCCTCCCTCTTCTCTTTTTTCATAGGGCAGAAACTGGTTGTGCAGGGCTATTTCAGGAGTTGTGAGAGCTAGCGTATTTTCAGTCGGTATGCTGTTTTCTTCAATGGAGCAAAAATAATTGAGGGTGGTTTTAAAAGAAAGAATTTGTTTTAAAATGCCACTGAATCCGGTGTCATAGAGGCACTGCCAAGGTTTTTCATCGAGTTCTCCTTGGTGGGCACCGCTAAAAAATATTTCTATTTCATCATCGGTATAAATCTTTCCTGGCCGGTCTACGGTTTCCACCTTGGCAGAAATTTTTCCTAAAATAAAAGCAGCGGTGGCTGGATTTTCTTGAGGTCGGACTTTAATAATTTTAATTTTGTTTCGTTCACGTTCTTCTTTGCTGGAGCATTTTGAAAGAAGAGTGATGTACCTGGGAAGGGGGGTGGCGTCTTCTTCAATGCGAATGTGTCCCAAATCTAAAATAGCCAATACTTTGGCTTCTTGAAGGACATGGTGTCTGAGCCGAGAGGCTCCTTCTTCCGTCGGCCAATAGGTTTCTGTGATAAAAATAAGTTTTCCTCCTTCGCGCAGTTTGGAGAGTCCCAACACAAAAAACCAAGAGGAATAGAGGAGGTTACTTTCATAATGTTGTTTCCAGTAGGGAGCTTTTTGAATGAGTTCTTTTAGAAAGTCTTTTTGCTCTTTTGAGATTTTTTCTGGAGGGCATCCAATGCATACATCAAACTTTTCTAAAAGTTTAATTTTGGAATGAACCGTTTTTAAGTGTCCTTCCAAAGGCATCAGCCCAAATTTGGCATCCAAAGCAAGAGGAGCTTCCTCTGAGTCTTTGGGCATCATTTCAAGTTGCCCTTGAGTGTAGAGTTTGAGAGCATTTTGATGAATGATCGAGAGAGACAAATTTGTTTTTTGATGGGGACGGACTTTGTCTGCATTTTTAATGAGTGAAGACATCATCCAAAGCATCTTAATTTCAGAAAAAAAGTGAGCAAAAGAATCAATGTCGCATCCAAAAAGCCCAGATGTGAGTGCCAGGCTATGTTCTTTGGCTCTTTTTTGAGGATCTTTTTCGTGGGCAAGTTCTTCTTTCATGCGTCGGGCTGCTTCAATGAGAAAATTTCCAGAGCCCATGGTGGGATCAAAGATGAGTTTAGGAATACGGTTTTTCCCCATCATTCTAAAAAGAGTAGATTCTTGAGAATGGCGGCTTAAAAAATCCCAAATAAAACGAACCAATAAAGGCGGGGTATAGTGGGCATATTTTTGAAGCTTATTTCCGTCTAAATAGCGTTCATAAATAAAAGAAAGAAGTGAAATAGACTCTTCTTTAAACTCCCAGTACGAAAAAATATTTTCAACTTCATTGAGTGTGTCTAGACTCATCTTGTACCACGAATAGTTATTTTGCTTGGCAAAAAGCCAATTGTGTTTTTCCTTGATGAGGTTTGTGCAAGATTTATTTAAAATTTGATTGATGGTAAGGTTAGGATCTTTGTAGGGATTTCTGTCAGAGTCTTGAACCAGTCCCATCGTTTTCCAATAATGGACGAGCATCAGGCGAAGTGTTGTAAAATGAGCTGCTCTGGAGCAAAAAACAGAAAGTCCACGACCTTGTAAAGACTCAAAAGAAGCATAGACCAGGTCATCTAATTTTTCGGGCTGAATGGGAGGGAGGGGTTTGAAATCATTTAATTCCGAAATGATGTTTTCTAGCTCTTGGGCAATGGTCTTTTTTCGACTTGGATTTAAGGACAAAAGAATTTCTTTTTGTGCATCGACATCTTGAGAAATAAGGTCGATGAGATTTTTTAAGGCATAGTGAAAGTCTTTTTCAATAGACTCTTGATGAGAAGGCGAATCAATTTTACCTGTCTCAATTTTTTGGCAAGACTTTAAGTCTAAAGACAGTTGGTCTTCAAAAACGTAACCACTGGATCCTTCAGAAACATTGGGAACTGCAACTACATCCTGCGAGCTTTTGTTTATCTTTAAATTCTGCCCCAATGCTTCCGAGGTGGTTTTCACTTCGGAGTACTGCACGGGTAATACCTCAAACTTCAAATGGGACAACTTACATTGTCAACCAATGAGCTTTCGAATTTTAGGTACTGCGTAAAAAAAAAGATAAAGCTTAAAACTTCAGGTGTAAGTCCTAATGTACAAAGATAAGGCAAATTATATTTAAACAAATTAAAATAGCTACAAGAAAATGCATCCTGAACTTGTCCAGGCTGTCCGAAACTGTCATCCCCGCGAAGGCGGGGATCTCTGGCCAGATTGACGAATCTATCCTTTCATTATATATAAGGCCTTCCATATGAGGTTTGTTTTGTTTCCAGTGTTACGTTTTACTCTACTTTCCTTTCTTCTCTTTAGCCCTCTTTCAGAAGCTCTTGCCCAGGGCGAAGACCTGTGCGAAGAACTTTTTAAGCGTCATGGATTTTTAGAAGAAGTTAAAGGAAATCAAGCGCTTGACTGGGTTCGAGCCCAAAATGAAAGAACCTTAGTCCGCTTAAAAGAAGATCCCAGGTTTTCAAAAATCAAAGCTCAGGCATTAGAACTTTTAGATGCCAAAGATCGCATTGTATATGGATCATTTCAAGAAGAGGGAAGAGCTGTGCGTAATTTTTGGCAAGATGAAAAAAATCCCAAAGGAATTTTAAGACAAACCACCTTAAGGCGCTATTTGTCTGGAAAGCCACAGTGGGAAATCATTTTAGATATCGATGCCTTATCAGCTCAAGAGGGGGAAAACTGGGTGTATGAAGGGATAGATCAACTGGAAGGTGATGAGTCCCATGCTTTGGTTTTTCTTTCAAGGGGTGGTAAAGATGCCAATGTCGTTCGAGAGTTTGATTTAGTGAAAAGGGAATTTGTAAAAAATGGGTTTAGTCTTCCTGAATCAAAATCTTCTGTTACGTGGCTTGATCAAGATACCCTCATTGTGGGGCCTACCTTTGAAGAAAGTGAAGTCACCCATTCTGGATATCCTCGCGTAGTAAAACTTTGGAAACGTGGAGCCCCTCTTCAAAGTGCGCCTATTATTTTTGAAGGAAAAAAGGAAGATGTGTCGGTGAGTGCAGGGATTCTTAAGCGAGAAGGTGGGGTCGGCGACCCTGGGAAAAAATATGTTACTTTTGGTGAATCTTACACCTTTTTTGATGGAGATGTCTTTTTAATCAATGACAAAGGTGAGCGTGTTCGCATTCCATGTCCCTTAGATGCTGATTCTGAGGGTTCTTTTAAAGGTAACATCTTGCTCACATTAAAATCAGATTGGGTGTTTGAAGGAACCTTTTTTAAACAAGGCTCACTGGTGTATGTCAATTTGGATGAATTTGTAAAAGGGGGCGCGATCCATGTCGAGCTTGTATTTGAACCCACAGATAAAATGGCGGTGAATAGAGTTTCTCTGACAAAAGATCATATTTTTGTGGATGTTTTAGATAATGTGAGAGGTCGCCTCATTCAAATGCATAGAGGGGCTAAGGGGTGGATTCAATACGATGTACCCCTTCCTCAGATGGGAACGATTTCTATTATTTCTTCCAGCAAATATCATCATCAAATGTTTGTTACTTACGAGGATTTTTTAACCCCAGATACACTCTATCTTTACAATGCGCGTACTAAAAAATTGCGTCCGGTGGCATCGCTTCCTGCTCGTTTTGATCCTTCCAAATATGTGGCAGAGCAACTTTTTGCAACCAGTCGTGATGGTACTCAAATTCCTTATTTTGTGGTTCGTGCCAAAGATATGGAGTTTAGTGGCAAAAACCCAACCTATCTCTATGGATATGGGGGTTTTGAAATATCAGCAGTTCCGTCTTATCTGGATAGAACTGAACGTCTGTGGTTGAGCCAAGGTGGCGTATTTGTCCAAGCCAATATTCGTGGGGGAGGAGAGTTTGGCCCTGCTTGGCATCAAGCAGCGATGAAAGAAAATCGCCAAAAAGCCTTTGATGATTTTATTGCTGTGGCCCAAGATTTAATTGCCAGGGGTATTACTTCTCCCAAACACCTGGGCATTCGGGGAGGCAGCAATGGAGGGCTTTTGGTAGGAGCGGTAGCGATTCAACGCCCAGATTTATTTAATGCTGTGGCGTGTGATGTGCCGCTTTTAGATATGATGCGCTATCATAAGCTTTTGGCCGGAGCGAGTTGGATGGCTGAATATGGCGATCCCGACGATCCCAAGATGCGTCCCTTCATTTTTGCGTATTCGCCCTATCATAATTTAAAGCCAGGCGTTCGTTATCCTGAAATCTTTTTTGAAACTTCAACGGCAGATGATCGTGTTCATCCCGCGCATGCCAGAAAAATGGCCCGCTATATGGAAGAATTGGGCCATCCCTTTTTGTATTTCGAAGATATCGATGGGGGTCACGGGGGTGGTATTACGCATGAGGAGTCCGCAGAGTCTATAGCCCGCTTCTATACGTATTTCTTCCAAAAACTCAAAGATTGAGAGAAACATTGACCTAATGAGCAACGTTGTTTCTCAATCCTTCTTAGAGAAAATCATTGAGGTATGGCAAGAAGAGGTATTGGCGATTATTTTATTTGGATCAGCAGCAAGGGGAGAGCTGCAATCTCATTCAGATATTGATTTACTTTTGGTTTTAGCTCCTCAGATAGAGATTTCCCGTGAGTATTACAGGAGATGGGAAATGTTTTATGATAATAATCGTGTTTTGATTTCTCATGAAAAAGAAATTTCTCCGCATTTTGTAAATCTTGCATCAGATCCGTTGCAAGTGGGTGGACTTTGGTATGAGGTTGCCTTAGAAGGGATGGTTTTGTGGCAAAAAGATCCAAGCTCCGTCGGTGTTTTTCTCATGGACATCCCTATTGGATCAAATTAAACTAAAGACTCTGCTGCTTGGGTTTTTCAGATTGTTTCCCAATATCTTCGCTGATGGCTCAAGAATCCTAAAAAACTTTCCGATATAGTAGTTAGGAGTAAATATCTATGAAAGTGCAGGGTCGACAAAAAGCTTATAAGTCATTGAAAACAAAGAGGAAAGTTTCTCTTCCTTTGCATGTAAAAAGCTCTGAAACTCAACTTGCTAAAATGAAATCTGTGATCAAAAATCTGCTCAACCCTTTTGTGGGCCGATTACATGTTTTTGAAGCTCCCCCAAAGAAAAAAACAAAGAGAAAATCTTAACTCATGAAATTATCTGGGTGGCGAAAAGGTTTTCTTGTGCTTGCTATCCTGGTGGGCATTTATTTTGTCCTCAAACAGGCAGGGCTCTATTTTGTAAGGCCCATTTTGGAACAAGAGCTCTCAGAGGCAACAAAATTAAAAATTCGGATAGGTGCGATTCACTATTCAATCTTAGGACGCTCTGTTTCAGTGAGAGATCTCAGTATCAAAGATCACAATAACATTCTTTTAAATCTTCATCGTTTGGAAGTAGCAATTAAAGTTTCTCCCTTTCATCCTTTTACAGTGCCTGTGGAACTTCGCGTAGAGTTTCCTCAAAAAGGGACTCTAGATTTTTTAGCTGCCTATGGGGTTCGTACCCAAGCGCTTGATGGGAAGTTTCAATTAAAACAGTATGCCTTGGCCAATGCCAAAGATATTCTCAAAAAATATTTTTCTCTTGTTCCTAAAAATGGCATTGTAGATTTGGACTCTAATTTCCAACTTCAAGGTACAAAACTTCGCTCCCTTCATCATATTAAAATTGAAAATTTTGACTATGCTCCTTTACAAGGTGTGGTGAGTGTTGTCGGGGGTGCGCTCCTCGGAGGGCCATTAGGATTAACCGGTGGGATGCTAAGTGCGTTAACGAAGGACCACAAAGGAAGCCTTGCCTTTAGTTTTCGATTGGATGGAGATTTGGCCGATAAAAAATTTAATTGGAGCAATGTTGTCTCTGCAGCTGTGTCCAAAGCCTTTCAAAATGCGCTTCAAGGCTCTGCTGGAAATGTCACGCAACCTGCCTCTGAACTTGTGAATACGATCAAAGATGCCTTGCCTTAAGACGGCACAATCCCTTGATTTTTGAGTTTTGACATGTTACTTTTCTCTCGTTTTTTAAAGAAGGAGAAAAGTCTATGTCCAATAACTTACTCGATTTTAGACCACGTCATGTCAGAAGCAAACTCGGGGCCAATTCCAAAGTATGTCTTTTGAGCTCGCGCACGATTTTAGATGCTCTCAAAAATGAAAATTTAATGGTGATGGCCTGCAATATCCGAATTAAACATGTTGTTCCTGGAATTATGAAAGCAGCTCAAGAACTCGATGCCATTGTGGCCTTTGAAATTGCAAAATCCGAGGGGGGGCTGGATGGCGGCTATACAGGTTTTGTTCCTCCTGTTTTTTGGGAAACCATTGTGGGCGCTGCAGAAGAGACGGGCTACACCCAGCCTTTTTTTATTCATGGCGATCACATCACGATCAAAAATCAATCCAAGGAAGAAATTGAGTCTTCTCGAAAATTAATTGAAGCAGAACTCAACGCTGGCTTTACGTCATTTTGCGTGGATGCATCTTTTAATGAAATTCCAGATAATACGCGTATTACCACAGAGCTTGCCAAGCCTTTGATGAAAGAAGAAGTGGGATTGGAAGTTGAAGTGGGCGAAATTACGCATGTGGGCAAAGAAGGGCGTCTTTCAACGGTAGAAGAGTCTGTTCAATTTATTTCTGGTTTGGTCAAAAATGGGGTTAAACCCAATCTTTTGGCTGTCTACAATGGCTCCAAACATGGCAATTATCGTCCAGGAGAAGAAGTGCATATTGATTTACAGCGCACGAAAGAAATCTATGAGGCTGTAAAACCTTATGGAGTTAGTATTGCTCAGCATGGGATTACAGGAACGCCCGTCCATCTTTTGGGCCAGTTTACAAAGCATGGAATTCGTAAGGGTAATGTCGGCACCGAATGGCAGAATGTGGCGCATCGCTGTCTACCCAAAGATCTCATGGATCGCATGAAAAAATGGGCTGAGGAAAATGGGCAGAATGTTAAAATGGCTACGAAGCCCTTCTTAAAAGAAATTAATTCTATGCCAAAAGAAAATATCCAAAAGTGTGTGAACGAAGCCTATAAGGAAGCCAAGGAATATATTTTAGCATTTAACGCCAAAGGGAGTGCGTCTCTCCTCGCTCAAAAATTACAATGAGAATCGTTGCCGGAGAACACGGCGGAAGGAGCTTATTTTCGCCACGCACGCTTCGTGTGCGTCCAACGTCCGATCGTGTGCGAGAAAATATCTTCAATATTTTACTCACACGTGCGCCCGAGACCCTTGAAAATACCTTTGTCTTGGATCTTTTTTGTGGCGTGGGG
The DNA here is from genome assembly GCA_023248265.1 of Deltaproteobacteria bacterium. Taxonomy (GTDB): domain Bacteria; phylum Bdellovibrionota; class JACOXK01; order 2-02-FULL-40-11; family 2-02-FULL-40-11; genus JACPST01. The sequence goes on along the minus strand of JAHFEZ010000031.1, from coordinate 5,160 downwards.
ACATTAGGGTTAGAGGCCATCAGCCGAGGATCGCAAGAAGCAACGTTTGTCGATGATTCCTATCAGTCGCTTCAGTATTTAAGGAAAAATACAGAGTTTTGTCGTTCTCAAGTAAAAATTATTCCTGCTAAGGTGGATCGAGCGTTGGAAGCACTGGCAAAAAAAAATCAACAGTTTGATCTTATTTTTTTAGATCCTCCGTATGAACATGAACACGTGGTCAAAACACTTCAAAAACTAGATACACTTTCTATTTTAAGGGGAAAGGCTATGATTGTTGTACAACATTCGAAACGAGAACCCGTGGGAGATTCGTGGAAAAGCTTTTCTGTGTGCGATGCAAGGACCTATGGAGATACCGCCATTACATTTTTAAGAGGATTTGATGTCTAAAATCATGCTGTTCAAAAAGGCTTTTTCAATTGGCAGGCTGTTCAAAAAGGCTCAGATGCTAGGCGCCCGAGGAGTGGCGACGGAGGCGTACTTGAGCGGTACGTCGATGGAGACACGACGAGGGCAACGACGCAGATGAGACTTTTTCAACAGCCTGCTAAGCTTGCCATTTATCCGGGTTCTTTTGATCCTATCACCCATGGGCATATAGACGTCGTCAGACGTAGTCTTAAAATTTTTGATGAAATCATTATATTGATTGCTGAAAGTTCTCAAAAAAAGAGTTTATTTAGTGTGAAAGAAAGAAAAGAGTTGATAGGGGAAACGTTTAAAAAAGAAAAGCGTGTGACGGTAGACTATTGGAGTGGGCTTTTGGTGGAGTACGCAGCTCAAAAAAAAGCTCAGGCTATTATTCGAGGTCTTCGTGCGGTTTCTGATTTTGAATATGAGTTTCAAATGGCAGCTATGAATAAGCGGCTCAATTCTAAAATTGATACATTTTTTATGATGACATCTGAAGACACTTATTTTGTGAGTTCCCATTTGGTACGTGAAGTGGCGAAATTAGGGGGGGCACTTAAAAATATTGTGTCTCCTTACGTAGAAAAAAAATTAAAGGAAAAATATAAGAGATGATTGCAGATCGGCTGCAAGGGGTAGGGGCTTCAGAGACCTTGGTGATTGCCGCCAAAGCCAAGGAGCTTAAAGATCAAGGGATTGATGTGGTTTCTTTAACCGTCGGTGAGCCTGATTTTGATACGCCCCTTCATATTAAACAAGCTGCGATTGATGCGTTAAATGAAGGTTTTACCAAATATACAGCTCCCGAGGGAATTTCAGAGTTAAGAAAAGCCATTGTCGAACAATTGAGAGGTGATTTGGGGCTTGAATACGATTGGAAGCAAGTGGTGGTGACGAATGGCTCCAAACAAGCTCTTTATAATTTTTTCCAGGCCGCCTTAAATAAGGGAGACCAGGTTTTAGTCCCAGCGCCCTATTGGCTTTCTTATCCGCCGATGATTCGATTGGCAGGGGCTGTTCCCAAAGTTTTAAATACCACTCCTCGTCAGGGATTTAAAATCACACCCGAACAGCTTAAAAAGGCGATCAAGCCCAAAACCAAAGCTATTATTTTAAATTCTCCATCGAATCCAACAGGCGCCATGTACACCCAAGCAGAGCTAGAAGCCTTGGCTGCTGTTTTAGAAGAGCACAATCTTTGGGTGGTGAGTGATGATGCGTATTCTAAAATTCTTTATGAAGATCATACGTTTTACTCAATCGCCAAATTTTCTAAAAAACTTTATGAAAAAACCATCATTTTTAATACACTTTCCAAAAGCTATGCCATGACGGGTTGGCGTGTGGGCTATGCGGCAGGGCCTCAAGAGATTTTAACAGCTGTGGGTATTATTCAGAGTCAGTCCACGTCGGGAGTGAATGCGATTGCTCAAAAGGCAGCTTTAAAAGCCATCATTGGGCCTCAAGCCTGTGTGCGAGCTATGGTTAAAGAATTTGAACAACGACGGGCTGTGGGTTTAGAGGAACTTTCTAAAATTAAAAAAGTTTCTTGTTTTAAACCGCCTGGAGCTTTTTATCTTTTTCCAGATGTTTCTAAATATTATCATACAAAGTTTAGAGATCGTGTTATCCAAAATTCTGAGGATTTGGCCACGTATCTTTTAGAAGAAGCCAAGGTGGCCACGATTCCAGGTAAAGTATTTGGCGCAGATAAGTATATTCGTCTTTCCTATGCAACGTCGGTGGCTAACATTCAAAAAGGGATATTGCGTATTAAAGAAGCCTTAGAGCAATTGCAAAAATAGGTAGTTGACTTTTGTGCCTATGAGGGGGATACAGGGTGGATTCGCCCTTTTGGAAAAGTGCCATTTGGGAAGATAATAGGAGGTAAAAAGGATGAAAAGTAGCAAACTCTATGTAGGGAATTTAGGTTATTCTGTGACGCAGCAGCAAGTATCAGAGTTATTTTCCCCGTATGGTGAAGTCAAAGAAGTCAATATTATCAATGGAAAAGGTTTTGGTTTTGTAGAGATGTCCAATCAAGCCGATGCCGAAAAAGCAAAAGAAGCTTTGGATGGCAAGGATTTTGACGGACGTCCTCTCAAGATCGACGAAGCTCGCCCACCCAAACCTCGTAGTGGTTTTGGCGGTGGTGGCGGCGGTTTCCGACGCTAATCGAAAATCTCACCTAAAAAATTTATTTTGTCTTAAGAATCTGGCTAAAGTCTGATTTTTTAGCGTTTGTTTGTTTTCTTAGATAAATATTGCTCCATTGTGGGATCTAGGAGATCGGACGTTATTCCATAGATATGGATAGGGAGTTTTTGGATTTCTGTTGCTCCCGGGTAAGTGTTAATTTTCTTATCGTCTTTTTTGTAAGCTATAAATGAAATTGTTACTTCCCCTATTTTTATGGGATTATCAGCACTCGATGGTTGCGTTAAGTATTGTGCCGCAGCTGGCTCTTTATTAAAATCAACAAAGAATGGAGCATGGATGATGCTTGTATTGACAGAGGCTGGTATTTCTTTGGTTTTAATATCAAGAAAGCTTATCTCATGCGCAACGTTCAAGGGAAGCAAGGGAGAGAGAGTAATAGTATCGAGACTAATATCTTGGGCTAATCTTTTAGATACGTTCTCTCGAATTTTTTCTTTCAGTGCTAATAGAGTTGCTTCCTCAGGATGGCAGAGTACGAATTTGAAGTCATAAAAAGATCCATCATTGGGATCAAAATGATGGAAGAAAGAGGGATGTTTTTTTTCTGTTTTGGGATCCACTGTCTGATTTATTTCAAAACAATCTGGAAGATAATGCCAAAGCAGTGGATTAATAACATTTTGGTAAGCCTTTACAAGGTTTATACTTTCTACGTTATTGAGTAAGGGGCCTCCAGGAGTGTCGGAAAATAATGGGATGGGCTGAAAAGCCATAAGACCTAATAGTAACATTTTTAGTGATTTCATGATTTCCTCCTTCTTTGAAAGCCAACGGCTTTCTTTAAATAATAAGCCAACGCAGTGCTCAATACCGATTGAGACCGTGGCGAACGAAAATTATTAAGTTTTCCTGATACATGGTGAGCCCCATAGATATAAAACCAAAATTGAGCATGGGGATCTTTCAAAACTTGAGCGGTGACACTCAAGGCTCTTAATATGCTGCGATTTGCTCGATCACGAATTTTTAAAAAAGCGTTATGGCGTTTAAGATAAGTTCGTGTTGTTTCATTTTCTAGTTCGTAGCAAAGTCCAGCACAGTCAATCCAGTGATAAAGCCGACTCAGATCATATACATAGTCACCAGGGCTGCGTCCTGAGCCCCCTAGGGGATCAATAAATTTTACTTTCATCAGATCATCTACGGCATGAATCATAAAATTACCTGCTTGTGCGTCACCATGGATATGTCGTGCAATGACATGATCTACCAGAGTTTTAGACTCAAAATATTTTAATAACGGCAGTATCTGATCCAGATTTACAGAAGGAGAAGGGAGTTTATTGAGACGGCTGAATATTTTTTTTATCCACGTACGAAGATCTCTGGTGATAAAATGTTGACCGCAGTCATAGATGTGCATGCTTGAGAGTTTTTGAAGGACTTTTTTTAAGGTTTTTAATTTTAAGTCATCTTTAAGGGTTGTATCAAAGACAAAAGAATGAAAAGAAATGCCAGGAAATTTTTCCATAAGCATGAGCCCTTCTCCGGGTCTATGTGTGGAGGTAAGTTGCAAGATTGTTGGAAATAGTTTTTGAAATTGTATGGGTAAATGGTCATTATATTTTTTTTGACGAGCAAATTCTTGATACGAACCTTGCTTAATAATAATCTCACAAGAGAGCTCTTGCTTGACGGTGGTACAGCGTAATCCCCCTTTGAGCATGACGGGAGTTCCTACTTGAAGTAGGGGGCCTAAGTTAATCTTTTCTTTGTCGAGAGCGATAGCCGGAAAAAGTCTTTCTTGCATATGCCGTTATAGATTCTCCCTTGCTGCGCTATTGGGGCTTTGTTTATCAAACTTTTGGAAAAAATTGATGGCTACCGTAAGCCATGGAAAATCTGATTTTTTAGAAAAATCTTGAATCGTTATTTCCTGAGATAATGCTTCTATGGAAGCTCTGAGGGAAGCGGCTCCTGCTTTGGTGCCTTGGGGATGGCCATGGATGCCGCCTCCTGCAAAAATAATAAGAGAGTTTCCCAAGATACGTGTCAGGTTAGGGGTGGTTAAAGGATCTAGTCCTGCTCCACAAATGGGGAGAACAGGTTTAATTCCACTAAAATCTTGGGGGAGATATCCCTCTTCTTTATTTTGAGGAGTATATTTTTCATTTCGTAAAGCATTACAAATATTGATAATAGCGGAAGGAATAGCGCTCATAACCCCTATGGCCGGCGTTCCAGAATGGACTTGATCACCTCCAATCATCCGGAAAAGTTTTGCCCAGACGAGATAATTGATGCCAAAATCTTTAGATCTGTGGAGGGCAGCAAACAGAGTTCTATGGCCGTGAATGATAAGATCCATGTCTGCTTCTCTTAATGTGTGAAGAAGGGTGCCTCCCCCCATGACATAATCGATCATGACGGCATCTCCACCAAGATTTTTGACATATTCAGCTCGTCGTAAGCTTTCTAGAATATTTGAGGAAGTAATGTTTGGGATATATATTTTTTTCTTACCTGTTTTATCTTCTGCTTTTCTGAGAACTTGAAACACAAACTCCATTCGTTTGTAGAAACCGC
>JAHFEZ010000064.1:4820-5500 GCA_023248265.1 Deltaproteobacteria bacterium | reverse complement strand
GGAGTATTCTATTGCTCTTGAGCGCTATGAAGATTTTTTAAAGAAGGGCGTGCAGTCAGCACCTGAGGCTCAAAGTCTAAGTACTATTGTTTGGAAAACTTTGGGAATAGGTTTTCTTTTTTTAATCCTGGGATTAGGTGTTTTTTCTATTGTGGATCGTCGAATTTATCATCCCAAACAACTTTTAAAAGTACAAAAACATCTGCCCCTTTTAGCCGTGACCCCAAAGCTTACTAGGGGGGATCAAAGGTTTTCTCTTCATTTACATCACACTCCAACCTCCCACTATTCTAAAAGTGTCCTTTTTATTAGAAACCGACTTTTATCACTCCCGACACCCCCTAAAATTATGGGTGTAGCTTCTGTGGGTCAGAGCCAAAGTTCTGTAAGTCTTGTTTCTAATTTGGCAATATCGTTGGCACAGGCGCAAAAGAAAATTCTTTTAATGGATTGCCAATTTCATACACCCCGACAACATCGTTATTTTAAACTCCCCAATCGAGGGGTGGGGGAGCTTCTTCAAGGGGATACAACTGTTGCTCCATTTAATGTAGAAGTGCCGGGCCTTAAAGTATTGCCTGCTGGAGAAGGGTTTGGGTTAAAAGCTTTACGCTCAGCTCAGTTTTTGGAGTTACTGAAGTATTTCAAAGAGTCCTATGAGTTTATTTTAATCGATGCCC
>JAHFEZ010000064.1:0-4810 GCA_023248265.1 Deltaproteobacteria bacterium | reverse complement strand
GATGCCCCTGCTTTTTCACTGGAGTCAGAGGCATCCTGGATGGCACAGGCGACAGATGGCATTGTCTTGACTGTCCCAAGAGGGCAGATCACACAAGAAACCCTTCGTTGGGCAAAGGCAGAGGTTGATCGTTATCAGATTCAGCTTTTAGGGATTGTCTTAAAGGATGCCCCCGTATTTAAAGCCCACGGTTGGAATCAGTTTTTAAGTTCACAGGGTGAAGGTAGAGCATGAATTGGTATATCAAGATTCAAAAGTGTGACCAGAGTGGCCCTTACACTAAGTTAGAACTTATGGAATTATATCATAAAGGGCCATTTACAAGAGATACTTTGGTGTGGGTCTACCAAAAAGATGGATGGGAGTGGACGAGAGCAGAGTCTGTGATCGAACTTCGTGAAATTTTTTTATCTGAGACAAAAGAATCCCCAATGGGGGTATTGGATACGAAACCCAAGGCGGCTCCTAAGACGATGCCAAAAACTATACTTGACGATAAAATATGGGCTGTGGCGGGTGGCAAAGGAGGGGTTGGAAAAAGTATTATTGCTTCCTCATTGGCCATTGGGCTGACTGTTTTGGGGAAAAGAGTCATTTTGATAGACCTAGACTTGGGTGGCCCTAATCTTCATACATTGTTTGGAACCCAAGAGCCTTCAAAAACTATTTTTGATTTTTTAGAGGGTAAATCTTCTCTTCAAGATACAATAGTAAAGACAGATATTGAAAGACTCTCTTTAATTTCTGGAAAATCAGGGGCTTTGGGAGCGGCCAATATCCCTCATCTTTCTAAGAAAAAACTACTTTCCAATTTAAAAAATTTGGATTGTGATTATTTAATTTTAGATATTGGAGCTGGGTCTTCCTATAATCAGCTAGATTTTTTTATGGAAGCAGATCAAGGGATCATTGTAACTATGCCAGAACCCCATGCCATCCAAGATGCCTTTCATTTCATTAAAACTGCTTTACTTCGAAAGATTTCCCAAGAGTTTAAAGACAATGTTACCGTCAGTCACGCTTTTAAGGATCAAAAATATCCAGATGTGGAAAAGATAGACTCTTTTTTAAAGGGCATTGAACTTCAAGATCCCGAGGTGGCCAATTTAATCAAGTTAGAAATATCTCAATTTTGTCCGCGTGTTATTCTAAACCAAGTGATGGATCACAAAGAATTAAAAGATGGCCATTTTTTTATACAGTCTCTAAAAGAGATGCTCCTTTTAGACGCTGATTTTTTGGGTTATGTATGGTTTGATCGAGAGGTTCGAAGAGCCACTCAGGACTTAAAACCTTTTTTAATCAACGCTCCAAAATCAAAAGCCGCGACCTGCATTTTTAGTATGATTGTGCATAAGCTTTTAAATCATCAGTATCTGAAAGCGAAACTTAAAGAAATAGGACTTAGAAGGAAAGTAAAAGGCATTGATTATGAAACAATTTATCCTGGGTATAGGAGCAGCATTGGTATCTATAAGTAAAAAAATGTCATTGATTTTTGCGATGTTCCTGATGTCATGTGCGTCTGCACCTGTTCAAAAAAATACTCAAGATGACAAGCCAGCTCCACAAAAGCAGGAAGCCATCATCCTTCCAAAAGCAGAATTTAGAGTGGGAGCGCACACAAAACTTTTTATCTCAGTTTATAACGAGCTGGATTTAACAGATGAAGTGATTGTGCTTCCAGACGGCACCATTGATTATGCGTATGTGGGAAAGATTGTTGTAAAAGATCTAACGCCGAAACAAGTAGAGTATAAACTTACTCAGATTCTTCAAAAAGATTATTTGGTTCATCCTCAGGTAACAGTGAAAGTGAAAGAATTTGGGATGGTGTATGTATTGGGGAAAGTAAAAAGTCCTGGTATTTTAAAATTGGTAGAGCAAGAAACTGTCTTGCAGGCATTAACATCTGTGGGGGGATTTAGTGATGGCGCTCAAAGAAAAGTAATACAGGTTATTCGGACAGTAGGGGGGGAGAAAAAAATGTTTACCCTTTCCTTAAAAGAAACCCAAGGGGGAGGTCTAGATTTGGTTGAGTCTTTATATCTTCTTCCCAACGATACAATTCTAGTGGAATAAAATGAAAAATGTTTTTTACATGTATTTACTACTCTTAGCACCCACGGTGCTCTTTGCGGAACCTATTTATTTTCCTACAGAAGAAAAAAATGCAGGGATGTTGGGTTTAGAGGCCCATTTTTTTTCTTTGGGAGCCCAACTGGATACGGGTTTATTATCCCCACAAGGGGACAATGCACTTGCCTTTACCAATGGCAATCAAGCTGTAAGCCATACCAATGAAAAAAGAACCAAATTTCAAATCGATAAACTAGCCTTCATTCCACAAGTGAATATTGATAATAAAATAAAACTGTATGCAGAGCTCGAAGCCAGGACTCAACGAAACCAATTAGATAATACTTTTTTGAGAAAAGGCACCTTGTCATTTTTTCTTCCTTGGCATTTTTTTGTGAAGGTGGGGGTAGACGATCGATTTATCAGCCCAGAGTTTATGGCTGCGAATGACGCATTAGGGGGCAACAAAAAATTAACTGCAGTCTACCCGATTAATGGAACAGCATTTTGGAAAGATGAGGATTTAGGAATAACAGCGGGAGGAGATCATTCCCTCGGAAGAGAAGATACTTTTTTATATTGGAAAGCATCTTTAACCAATGGGCTAAGTTTAGATCATGATGAGATTACCCGAAATCAAATTTACCCCATTTTGCAAGATGATCGGGATGCTCAAAATTTAAATTTTGATCTTACAGATAATAAGGAACTGGGTATTGGTTTGGGACTCAAGCATGCTTTTTCCAATGTTGTTACAGCCAATACCTTTGGTTTTTTCTTTGATTCTAGGCTTGCTACAAGAGATGTGGCTTTTTTAACGGATGTTATTACGGGGTATGGCTCTAAAGATGATACCAGACAAAGGAGTGGCGTGAATGGCGAACTCACTGTTTCAAACTTTAATCTTTTTGCTCAATATGTTCATGCCAAAGATGGTTCAGTCAAAAGAGACGGGCTTTATATTCAACCTTCTTTTTTATTGAGTAAAATTCGATTCCTTTATCGCTTTAATGTCTTGGATGTTAGGGTTAAAGGGCTTAGAAATAACATTTCAACAAGTCCTTTTACGTGGGATAGAAAAACGCATAGTTTTGCCATGAATATACAGATTCACAAATATGTACTTTTTAGAAATGAATATCATTTAAATCAGGAGAAAACAGGAGCCAGCGATACAAAAGTCAGTAATAATGAGTTTTTGAGTCAATTAGAATTAAGGTTTTAAAGTAAGTTTTATGTTTCGGAAGTTGTTTTATAGTTTTATCTTATCTTTCATCGCCATCTCTGCTAGTGCCACGGAAGCCATTATTGATTATGGAGATCTCAATACCCAAGCCAATCATGATTTAGCACGCCAAGAGCTACAAAGAGCTATTGCTGCCCAAGCTTTGCCTATTTTAGTAAGCTTTGGCAAAGATCAACAATATCCACCAGGATATTATTATTGGAGATATGTTGTGGATATTACCAACAGAGAAAATGAGTTTTTGTCTCTTCAGGCTCAGTATCATCAAAAAAATCTCTATGGCTTTACAGTGTCAGTCCGAAAAATTGACTCTTATCTTATAGGACATACCTTAATCGGGCGTAGCCATAGTGGAGGCATTATTCTTCAATCCAATAATTTTGATTTAAAATCTTTTACGGCTTTGTCAGAAGTTCTTGCTTATGCAAGTCAGGTAGCTTTTATTTTCCAAAATGCGTTTTGGACAGATTTTTATCAATATGTCGCACAAATACAACCTGCGTTAGCACAAGAGTTAGATCAAAAAAAAGCTGATCTCAGAGAAATGCTTTTAGTGAATGCGATTACTATTCATGCTTCGGAAGGAAATGACATCAGCTATAGAGTTTCAAAATATTACAATATTATTGGAGGGCAGTAACATGAGAAATAGTAGTATTAGGATAGTTCTTTTTATCGGTTTTTTGGTATTTTTTAAAGGAGTAGTTTTTGCAGGCCCTAAAATCCCCGCTAAAGATGTGCTGGCTACGGATAAAAATAATGTTCAAAGAGATTTACAAAATATTTTAAACCAAATCTTACCCACAAACGCTTCAACAGATTTAACCAATTTAACATCTACAGGAACAGAGCTGAATGTTTTACATGGCATTAGCAGTAATGTAACTGCTGCTAATTTAAATACGTTAACCGGTGGAGCTGCCTCTGATGCCTCTGCCCTCCATATTCACACGACAGGAGTAACAGCCGACAATGCACAGCTCTTAGATAGTATTGATAGTTTGGCCTTTGGGCAATTAGGCATAGCTCAAACCGTAAGTGCAGCATGGACATTTTCGTCAGCGCCAACATTTTCAGCTACACCTGTTTTCACAAATACGACAACGGGTATTTCAATGACGCCTAGTAGTGTAACCACAGGTATTAGTATTGCTCCATCTGGTACCATGACAGATGGGATTAAGATAGCGCCATCATCTGGAACAACCACCGATGGGATTGATTGTACCCCGAGTGGAACAGGGGCAGTGACCAATTGTATCAATTTAAACACATCCAGTATTTTGTCAAATGGCTCTACGATTTCAACCGGTGAGCTAAATTTGTTAGATGGGCTGACAGACATTGGTAGTGTAACAGGGGCAGAAACCGTAAGTGCAGCATGGACATTTTCGTCAGCGCCAACATTTTCAGCTACACCTGTTTTCACAAATACGACAACGGGTATTTCAATGACGCCTAGTAGTGTAACCACAGGTATTAGTA
>JAHFEZ010000030.1:3395-14561 GCA_023248265.1 Deltaproteobacteria bacterium | reverse complement strand
GTCCCAATCTTCCGATGCCTGCCGAAGCCAAATAAATAGCGCAGGGAGAACCCAGGCCTCCCGCTCCCACAATCAGAACAGAAGAAGCTTTTAATTTTTTTTGGCCCTCTTCGCCTACTTCTGGAAGAATCCTTTGTCTTTGATATCGATCCATATGGGAAAGATTTACTTTACCTCAATCCATATTTAAAAAAATGATATTCGTCAGTTATTATTTTCTAAAAAAAAGTAATATTTAACCCAGATGATGTCTTACTATTCAAGACTTTTTGTTATTTCAAGCCTCTTTTATCTTTTGATCGGAGGGATCTTAGGAATTTTCATGGCTACCTTTCCTTCCTTAAGAGGCATCCTTCATTTCCCCCATGCCCATACGATGGTGATTGGATGGATCTCCATGATGATTTTTGGACTGGCGTATCATGTCATTCCCCGGTTTTCTGGAAGCCCTTTAATTGCCGATTGTTTTCAAAAACTCCATTGGTGGCTCGCCAATATCGGAATGATCGGAATGATGAGTATACCCATTTTACAATTCCTTTTTTATACCCACCTCCCCTCTTTAAATGTGCTCTTTTTTACCTTTGGGCTGTTTCAATTTTTAGGCATGGTCATTTTTGTGGTTCAAATTCTAAAAGCATTAAAATTTCTCACCTCTCCTTTCTCTAAACCCAAAGCCTGTTGCAATTCGTGCGAAGATCAAAAGACAAAATTTAATACGCTTTAGGCCCCCAAGTTGACACCCCAAAATATCTAGGTATAATTTTAAGTATCAAGTCATTGCTGTAATGGTACGTTTTTAGGAGGGGGGGCTCATGTTTCCAACACTATTTAAATCTAAGGTGGTTTATTACGCACTATTTTCTCTCATGGTTTTCACCCTGGGGGTGGCCTATGCTCAAAAAAAAGTGGTAATTCTGAAACCTAACTATCAAATAAAATTTTCTACTTTGCATCAAGAACGACAGGCTGACGGCTCATACCAAGCCCAGTTTCAGGTGGGCCTCTTTTCAGACTATAAAAAACTGGCTTTGCCTGTCCCAACAGGATGGGTGTATCAACCCATCCCGACCGGATGGCGAGCACAGCCCGTCCCGACTGGCTGGAAATCTGAGCCAGTTCCCACAGGATGGATTTATGCACCCATTCCTACAGGATGGAGGGCAGAGCCCATTCCCACGGGATGGAGATATGAAGTTGAATGGGAGTTTGTAACCAATAGGAGACTTACGGAATTTCCCGCTAAAAGTATCGCCTCTATAAATCAAGGCAAAGCAGCGGCAACCAGCACTAAAGCCTATGCCTTTCCAGAGGCGGATGCATATCTCTTAAAACTTCGCTTCTACTTAAGAACGGATACCGGGCTCAGATTCTTAGCACACGAAGCTATAGAAAAAGTAAACATTCAAAAGTAGAAATTAGAATTTTAAAAAACGCCTAAGTCTTTCAAAAAAAGAGGGATGAGGCGTTTTTCCCATAATTTTTAAAAGAGGCGCCGTGTCGGCATCTAGCCCATCTAAGGTAACAACGATATGTCCTTTTTGATCTAACAGAAGAATTTTATTGTCATGCATAAAATGCCCTGTCTTTTTATTTTTTTGATAACTAATATCTAAGAGAAGAGAGAGTTTTCGGGTATTTTCTTCAGTGCCATTTAAAAAATGCCAATGGGTATCATTTATTTTTTGAGCTTTTTTATACTTTAAAAGGGCCTGCGGCGTATCAACAGAAGGATCAAAAGTGACAACCACAAACTCTACATCTTTAAAATCTCCCAATTCACTTTGAATTTTTTTTAATTTTTTCATGATCAAGGGACAGGCGGATTGACAGGTCGTATAGGTCATCGTTGTCACGACAAAATGACCTTCATAGGTAGACAAAGTCACCTTTGAATTTGTGTCATCTGTCCATGACAGAGGAACCGTATACAAAGACTCTTCGGCAAAACTAGGCAAAGAAGCCAGCATGAAAAAACAAAAAATTATAAAGGATAGGCGCATCGAAACCCCAGATTCATCATCGTATAATTGCCTTTGAGACTATTGCGCAACGCATATCGCATAAAAGCTGCATAATTGACTCGATTTTGTGCTCCTTCACTTGAAAAACCACAAAAAAGATTTTTGAGCTTGTCCTTATCTTGGCGATTGTCTCCTGTGACAAAAACACTGTTAAAATCCTCCGTCCATTCCCACACCACTCCATGAAGATCATACACTCCCCATACATTGGGCCTGGACTGCCCAACCTCTGGAATCTTTCCTTCTTCGATGGGCCTTGAATACCATTGCAATAATTTCTCAATAAACTCCTTATCTTGAGAGGCATCTTTCTTTGTTTCACTCGCTGCTGCCACATACTCCCATTCTAAAACTGTGGGGAGTCTGCCCTTCTGTGCCTTGCAGTAGTCATGTGCTGCAAACCAAGACACATACGTCACAGGAGTATTTCTGATTTTTCGAGAAGGTTTTTTTCCATGCCAATGACTTAAATACTCTTTATCCGCAAGAAGAGACACAGCAGATCCTGGCTGCCATTCTTTATGCTCATGTACAAATTCAAAAAAGTTCTGATGGGTCACAGGATATTTGTCTATCCGAAAAGAAGAGACAGCAATACTCTTTTGGCCTTTGTCTAAGCCATAGAGAGGAGTAAAAGTTCCTCCCTCTATGGGAACACTTTGAATGAGCACTCCAAAAACAAAAACTCCAATCATGGTGAAAGTTTAGCTTTAGCTTTTTGAATCTCCTCCACAGAAAAACGAGGGGCTGAATTTCCCCAACTGTTCGTCACGTAATTTAAAACAGCCACCAAATCTTCATCCGTCAGTCCTGAAAGAGGCGTCATCACATTATTATAGTCTTTGCCATTGACAGTCACTTTTCCTGAAAATCCCTTGGTGACAATTGAAACCAACTGTGTCCGATCCCCACTCTTAGCTATTTTCATAAGAAAATCAGAATGGGCTAAGGGTGGAAAAACACCTGCCAACCCCTGCCCCTCCGCCTGATGACACATGGCACATGTATTAGCAAAAATTTGCTGACCACTTTTTTCTTCCTTCGGAGCTTGGGGAGACGTAGGTGGAGCAGACTCACTGACTTTGCTTTCAATATAATTTTCATCCACCTCTTTGCCTGAATAAATACTCTTATCTTCTTTTCCTCCGGCCTTGAGCATTCCAAGCGCCCCTTTATTAAAGGTACGCAAAATACTATGATCAACCAAAATATAGGTTCCTGGAACATCCATTTTAAATTCCACAATGGAAGACCCTCCAGCAGGAACCAGCGTCGTTTGAACGTTGTGTTGATTGGCTAAAACCCCACCTTCAGTATACACGCTATCAAAAATTTCCCCGATCACATGAAAAGAAGAAACCAAATTAGGCCCCCCATTGCCGACAAAGAGCCGAACTGTTTCTCCCACATTAGCTTTAATGGCATTATCCCCCACCAAAGAATTCACCGCTCCATTAAACACAACATAAGTTGGTTTTTCATCAATGGCTTTTTCCATCGAAAAAGGCTGAAGACCTTTTTCCCCAAAAGCCCCCTTCGTATAAAAATCACTTTGCATGATGTAGTATTCTCGATCGACGGGCGGCAAAGACTTTTTGGGCTGAACATAAATCAATCCATACATACCATTGGCCACATGCATTCCGACGGGTGCCGTCGCACAGTGATACACATAAAGCCCCGGGTTTAACGCCCTAAATGTAAACTGAGATTTGTGTCCTGGGGCCGTAAAAGAACTCGCGGCCCCTCCCCCGGGTCCTGTCACCGCATGAAGATCAATATTGTGAGGGAGCTTATTGGCAGGGTGATTGGCCAAATGAAACTCGACCGTATCTCCTTCTCGAATACGGATAAATTTTCCTGGCACAGAACCCCCAAATGTCCAAAAGGTATACTGAACGCCTTCAGCAATATTTCTAACAACTTCTTTGACTTCGAGCTCCACGATCACTTTGGCAGGATGACTGCGTGTGATCGAAGGAGGCACTTGAGGCGCATCGGTTAAGAGTGCATGTTCAACAATAGACTTCTGAGTGCAAGAAATATAAACAGAAAATAAGAAAATAAAAACAATTGAAATAGCAAAATATTTAAGTATATGTATTTTCATAGAAGTAGCCTCCTTTAGAGCTGTATATGTTACCATGTCCTCAAGGTACTTCTTTTGTATTATAAGAATATGACATAGATCATATTTTCTGATAAGGAAAAAACACTAAGTTAGAATAGAAAAAATAGGAAGGTCATAGACATGCGAATAATCATTTTGATCACTTTATTTATAACGATAAGTTCTTTTTTTTCTTTGTCTTTTGCTCAAGACAAAAAAGCAGAAGCTGGAAAAGCCATTTTTGAATCCAAGTGCATTGTCTGCCATACCATGGGCAAAGGAAAATTGATTGGGCCTGATCTCAAAGGCGTTACACAAAGAAGAAAAACAGACTGGATTAAAAAAATGATTAAAGACCCAGATGCCATGCTCAAAACCGATGACACCGCCAAAAAACTTTTTCAAGAACACAACAATGTGCCTATGATCAATTTGGGCTTAAAAGACGCAGAAATTGACTCTCTTATCGCATACTTCAAATTCGAAGACAAAAAATAAAAGCCAGGAAAGAGTCAAAAAATATTGGGGGGTTGGATGATATTTTTCAACTCGTCCCTGGCTAGGCAGAAACCTTTTTCTAATCTTATATAAGTGCAAAGGGCATGCCGAAAAACCCTCTTAAAACTCTTAATTTATAACCCCTCAAAACCAGCCCTTTATTTTTCAATTCTTAGAAAAAGATTAAAATTTCATGAGTGAAATTGGGTGTCTATTTTTCTAGCAATGCAAAATCATTAAACATTTGAAATCATTTTTGAGGAATGCTAAGTTTTGAGCTTTATGACAATCCCAAAAATAAAAGGCGTCATTTATCTCAATGGAAAAATTCTCCCCATTCACAAAGCAACCATCCCTGTTATGGACCATGGCTTTTTATATGGAGATTCTGTCTACGATACCTTTCGCACCTTTGGGGGATATCCCCTTCAACTCTGTGAACATATAGACCGACTTTTTCGCTCTGCTGCAAAGCTTGCACTCAAAAGCCCTCTGGCCAAAAAAGAAATCATGGCCCATGTGCTCCGTACGATCAGCGCCTACTGGAAACAGTTTAAAAAAGAAGATGTCTATGTCCGCGTCATCCTAAGCCGGGGCTATGGAGATATTGGGTTTGATTTAAGCCTCTGCTCCCATCCTACCCTCATCATCATCGTAAAAGAAATCCCAAGGCTCCCTGAAAAATATTATCAAAACGGTATTCATGTGGCCCTTGTTCCCACGCTTCGTAATCCTCCCAGATCTTTAGATCCCAATATTAAATCTGGAAACTATCTGAATAATCTCTTGGCTTATCTAGATGCCAAAAAACAAAACGCCCAAGATGCTGTCATGCAAAATTATAAAGGAGAGATTACAGAAGCAACCACAAGCAATATCTTTATTATCAAAAAAGGCACCCTCTATACACCTTCTTTAGACAGTGGCCTTTTAAAAGGCCTCATCCGAACCCTTCTCATTGACATTGCCCGTAAAAATCACCTAAAATTAATAGAAAAGAAAATAACAAAAGAAGCACTGCTGGCTGCAGATGAATGCTTTTTGTGTGGGTCCATTAAGCTCATTCTTCCTGTAACAAGGTGTAACAATAAAAAAATTGGAAGCGGAAAGCCAGGGCCCGTCACTCAACGACTGATGACTCTTTTTCCTGAAGCTGTAACACACTCTATCCGGGAGGAGTATTGTATCGATTTTTAATTTGGGCATCTTTATTCCTAACTTCTTGCGCTACGCAAACCGTACGCATTGAGGTTGATACTGAAAAAGTCAATCTCGATCAACTCCCTTTATCTAAATTACAAGAAGAAATCACCCAAAAAACGAAATACTATCTGGCCATTCAAGCTCCTAAAAGTGTTGAGAAAAAAAATCTAGCCCTCATATTGGGATATCTCACCTATCAGGCCAAGGACTTTTCAACTTCAAGATCCTATCTTGGAACTCTAAAAGACTCCCAAAAAGACTCAGAAGAAGAATATCCTCTCAAAGAGTATGCCTATTTTTATTTAGGGCGAATTGCTTTAGATGAAAAAAATTGCACTTTGGCAGCCTCCTATCAAAAAAATTTGGAAGAAAAATTTCCTGAAACCTCCGTTCTTCAGCGCTTGGCAGACTTCATAGATAAAGAGTGTCGTCCGATACCTCCCCCACTGCCACGCTCTAAAAAAGAGCGCCGACAAAGAATCAAACAAGATCTCTTTGATGAAGCCTCACAAAACTTTGAAGATAAAAATTATAAAGAAGCCATTCTTCAATTTAAAAAATACCTCCTAAAAGCTTCCAGGGAGGATCCCAAAGCAGAAGAAGCTCTGCAAAAACTCTCCATCATGCATAAACGCCTTGGAAATGACGAAGATTATCTCAAAAGTCTTTGGATGCTGGCCAAATTTAAAAAAGCAGACCCGAAACTCTTCCCCTATAATCCCAAATGGCTGTATGAGGTGGTCAAACGCTATTGGAGCCAAGAAGAAATTTTAATTGCTAAAAAATATTTATTGAAGCTTATTTCATGGCCCAATCATCGATATGTGGGGTCTTGTTATTATATTTTAGCTAAAATTTCAGCTGAAGAAAAAAACTATCCTAAAGTTCTTGAGTATCTGACCCAAGCTCAAGCCTACCCCTTGGACCCCCTCATTAATGAAGAAATTTCTTTTTTAAAAGGCTGGTATGCCCGGAAAACTCAAAATTGCGCCCAGGCCATTGAGGAATTTGAAAAATTTAAGGATACTTTTCCAAAGTCAGATTTTTTTATGCCTGCCAGTTATTGGCTGGCCAGATGCCATGAAGCCATTGGCGAAAAAAATATTGCTAAGGAACTCTATCAAGAGCTTATTGAAAAAAATCCATACTCGTATTATGCCGTGCGATCTCGAGTTCGCTTAGAAGAAAATGTAAAACCTCTAAAGTTCTCCCAAAATCAAACGTTATCCTATAAGAAAAATGCTCTGCAGGTAGTAAACCCCAAGTATTTTTCAAAAGGAGAACAATTGATTCGATTGGGGCTCGGAGAAGATGGCGCTTATGAACTTCAGCAAGCCACTTCTTTTAAAACCTTATTTAATACATCCTGGAAATTTCAATACTATATCGCAAGCCTCTATCATTTGGGAGGAGACCATATTTCCTCTTTCATTATTTTAAATGAACTTCAAAATTCTTCCCTCAATGATTTGCCTCTCGAACATCTTTTGATTCTCTACCCCCGGCGCTATTGGTCTTTGATTCAAGACTATTCAAAGCGATTTGGCGTTGATCCGTATTTGGTGCTCTCTATCATGCGACAAGAAAGTGCTTTTAATGCCAAAGTTATTTCTCCTGCAGATGCCTATGGTCTTTTACAAATCACTCCTTATATGGCCTCAGAGATGGGGAAACGTTTAAATATCCCCTTAAAATCAAAAGAGGATTTGCTCACACCCGAAACCAATCTCTTATATTGCGTGTTTTATATTTCAGAGCTCTTGAAGAAATTTGATGGCGATGTTGTCTTGGCGCTGGCCAGCTATAATGCCAATGAACAGGTGGTGAAAAAATGGGTGAACCGGCTCTGGTCTTCTGACATCGAAGAATTTATCGAAGAAATTCCTTATCGAGAAACCAGAAATTATGTCAAACTCATTCTTCGAAATTACACAAATCACATGTGGATCTACGAAGGCAAGTTTCAACAGATGTCCAAGAAATAAACGAAAATAATAGTCCACCACTAACTCACTGAAATTACATCATTTTTCGTCTTATTTTACCAAAAAATAAAATTTCACTGACGTAAATAGTCTTTTTGCCATCCATGGCCTTTTTTGTCATTTTAAATACTACAAGTAATTTCAATAACTTATAAAATAAACTTTAGTTGGCACATGAATTGCTCTTTTAACAAGATACGATATGAAAAGAGCAGCCCTTGTCAGTTTATATGTTGTTGTGATTTTGCTGATTCTAAGCACCAATCAATCCAAATGGTTCCGTTCACAAAAGCAAAAAGATACAGAAACTCAAGTCCCTTTAATGAACCAAGCGTTGGCCTTTACTCCAACCTTTGTAAGTTCTTATAAATCCGACCCTCAGCTTTTTCGAAGCTGGGCACTGACAGAAGATTCCCCTCTTCAACTTGAAAAAGCATGGGGCATTAGCCAAGGCAATAAAAAAATTATCGTGGCTATCATTGACACAGGAGTAGATTACACACACCCAGATTTAAAAAATAATATTTGGCAAAACCCTAATGAAATTCCTGGCAACGGCATAGACGATGACCACAATGGCTTTGTTGATGATGTTATGGGATGGGATTTTGTAGATAACGACCCCTTCCCTTCAGATGACCATGGCCATGGAACCCATGTGGCTGGTATTATTGGAGCTGTCCGGGGCAATGGCATTGGGATCTCAGGCGTATGCCCGAATGTTTCTCTCATGATCCTTAAGTACTATTCTCCTAATTCCAATGGAAAAGAAAATTTAGAAAATACCATTAAAAGCTTCCGCTACGCCGTCCAAAATGGAGCACACATTATTAACTACAGTGGAGGTGGCGCTGAGTTTTCTAAAGAAGAGAGAGCAGCTATTGAAGATGCCAGAAAGAAAGGGATTATGGTCGTTGCTGCCGCAGGCAACGAACGCCAAAATGCAGACGTCCATGCCTACTATCCTGCTTCTTACGATTTAGATAATATTATTTCTGTCGCAGCGTTAACGCCCGCCAAAAAACTGGTGGACTCGTCCAATTATGGAATCAAAAGAATTGATGTCGCAGCTCCTGGCCAAAACATCTATAGCACGCTGCCCAAAGGACAATATGGATATATGACAGGGACTTCACAAGCCACAGCCTTTGTTACAGGCGTGGCTGCGTTAGCGCTTTCCACCTATGGAGTTTTACCTTCAATTGCCATTAAAGATTTGCTTTTGAAAAATGTCGACCCCAACAAAGCTCTTCAAGGCAAAATTAAAACAGGGGGTATGGTCAACGCCTATGCCATCTTAAAACAATTGACTTCACTCACTCCCGTAGGCCCCATCTCCACTTTAGCGCAGTAAATAAATTTACCTGAAAGAATTAAACACCACCCTGCAATCTCCTTGACTTCATTCGCAGTGATTTGCTAGAAAATTATGGTCCACAAAAGGGGGTGTTGTATGAAGAAATGGTTCCTGCTTATCATTGTTGTTCTGTGGGTTCTGTGGTTAACCACCATTAGTGATCATCCAAAGTCTCTCTATAGTGCGAATGCACCCAAAGTCTTGGTGATCAGTTTTGATGGGTGTGCAAATCAACTGCTTCAACGCTACTTAAGTACAGATAGCGATTTTAAAAATAAAGGATTTAGCCGTATTGCCCAAGAGGGGATCTTGGCAGAAAAAGGAATGAAAGTTTCGCTTCCCTCTTTAACCGCCACAAGTCACATTTCCATCATCACCGGCTCTGCTCCCGATCAGCATGGTGTTGTTTCAAATAATTTTCATAAAGTCACAGATTCAATTGCCCAATCTACAAATGGTTTTACTACAGAAATTGATCCTAAAACCCCTGCTCTGTGGGAAATCGCCAAAGCCAAAGGAAAACGTGTAGGAGTCATCACCTATCCAGGACTAGACGGTGCCAGCGATCGCCGAACCGTTGATTGGGGGCTCATTTATACAAATAGTGAAAACCCCTCTTTTCTTCAGACATTTACAAAATCAGATTTTCAAGAATATGCTGGAGCTCTTCCCCAAGATGTACGTTCTTATAGTACGCCCTTGGTTGCGATACTCACTCTTTTAGAAAATAAAACACTGGCTAAAATGGATAGCTCTTTAATCCACCATCATGGAAATAATGGAAAAAATGGGGACAATACTGAAAAGGTCAAACGACCTTTCAAAGTATTGGCGATTGATTCCACCAACGACCAAACCCAAAATTATGACACGCTCATCTTTGACGAAGATTCAGATTTTAAAAATGGAACTTCTGGAGAAGCCTCTCTCACCCAGCCATGGATCGGCTTAAGTTTTCGTTCGAATGGGGTGCTTAAAGGAAGCTGGTGCAAGCTTTTGTCATTAGATCCCAATCTTTCTAAAATAGAACTCTATGTTGGAGCTCTCAACGTTACACGGGCCTATCCTGAAGCCTTTCAAGATTTGATTGGCCAAGAAGCAGGCTTTTGGCCAGGAGAGCCTGATCGTAAAAATCCCAACTTGCCTATTTCTGAAGAAATGATTTTGGAACAAGCTCTTCGTTTTTCACAGTATTTAACAAAAGTTACAATTTTAGCTGCTAAAACTCAAACCTGGGATTTGCTTTTGGCCTACCAACCTATTTTAGACGAATTAGAACACCAATTTTATATGACCAACTCCAAACAAAAAGATTACTCTCCTGAAAAAAGCAAGCGCTACCTAGAGATCATCAGACAAGGCTATCTGGAAGTCAATAAAGGCGTAGAACAAATGATCCAAGAGCTCCCCAATACAAATTTTGTCATTGTCAGTGATCATGGGATGGAACCCTTACATACGGTTTACTATCCCAATCGGGTATTGATGAAACAAGGATATTTAGACAAAAATAAAATCAAAGTCAAAAGTTTTAGTTCTGGTGGATTAAGCCACGTCTACATTAATTTAAAAGGTCGCGAACCCGATGGCATTGTGCCTCAAGAAGAGTTTCAAAAACTTCGTCAAGAAGTTGCTGATCTTTTCAAACAAGAAAGCCCTATTGCTCAAGTGTGGACACGGGAAGAAGCTGGCAAAGTCGGGTTAAATCACCCCAATAGTGGCGATGTTATTTTAGTGGGGCAACCTGGCTTTCATTTAAATGACGATATGACGATCGGAGGAGAACCCACAGAGCCTGCCTCTTTCTATGGTCAACATGGCTATGATCCATCGCTAGACTCCATGAAAGCTATTTTTGCTGCCTGGGGACCTAGTATTACTCACCAAAACAGAGGAGAAATGGTATACACTGATGTTGTACCGTTCGTTTTAAACCTTCTTAAGAACTAATGCGATATTTTTGGATTGCGTTCTTTTTCTTTCTAGAAA
>JAHFEZ010000030.1:0-3295 GCA_023248265.1 Deltaproteobacteria bacterium | reverse complement strand
CTAGAAACTTCAGGGCAAGCTGCTGTTCGCAATGTGATTTTTATGATTGGGGATGGAATGGGATTAAACCATATTCACATTGCCCAAGAACTTTCTGGTAAGAAACTTTTTTTAACCCACTTGCCTACAACAGGTATTGTATTTACCGCTTCGGCCGACAATCGAGTCACAGACTCTGCCGCTGCAGCAACAGCTTTGGCCACTGCCCATAAAACCAATAATCATACGATTGGCAAAGATCCCCAAGGTCATGACCTCCCCACGCTTCTTGAGCAATTTAAAAAAAGGGGCAAATGGGTAGGTTTGGTCACCACCACAGAACTGACGGATGCAACACCCGCAGGCTTTGCGGCCCATGCAGACAATCGAAAAGATCATCCTCTCATAGCTCATTGGATCTTAAAAAATAACGTAGACCTTCTTTTAGGTGGAGGGCGAAAATATTTTCTACCTTTGCTCAATTCATTTAAAAAAGACAATTATGAAATCATTACCTCTAACGATGAATTATCCCATATACTCCCCCTTAAAAACAAAAAACTCTTAGGCCTTTTTCAAGAAGAAACACTCAGCTATGAAATCGATCGTAACACCACTGCTGAAATGAACGAGGAGCCGTCATTATCCCACATGACCCAAGCAGCACTTCAATTTTTAGCCCCCTCACCTAAAGGCTTTTTTGTGATGATCGAGGGAGGAAAAATTGATCACAGCTCGCATGAATTGGATGTTGCAACGATGACCCAAGAAGTTTTAGAGTTTGACCGAGCTATTCAAGCTGCATACAATTTTACTCAAAAAAGAAAAGACACACTCCTGATTGTCACTGCAGATCATGAAACCTCTGGCTTAGTTTTTGTAGAAGCCACAGACATTGAATATCTGAGAAATCTTCATATCTCTGCACAGCACATGATTCGGCATCTTGAAAAAGATTCTTCGGGTCTATTTACTCAAGAAAGCATCCAAAAAGTTTTAAAAGAAGAAGCGCATTTTTCAGAGGTCACTGAAGAAGAAATAAAAGCCATCCAAAAAACAAGCGATTTAAAACTTCACGATGCTGCTCGAGTGCTTGGATCTTTCATAGCTAAACGGGCTCATTTTGTTTCTGTCTCTTTAGACATGATAGCAGCTGGCAATACCCACGGACATAGTTCTACGCCCGTGCCTATTTT
This sequence comes from Deltaproteobacteria bacterium, assembly GCA_023248265.1. Classification (GTDB taxonomy): domain Bacteria; phylum Bdellovibrionota; class JACOXK01; order 2-02-FULL-40-11; family 2-02-FULL-40-11; genus JACPST01. The sequence goes on along the minus strand of JAHFEZ010000030.1, from coordinate 2,120 downwards.
TGCATTTGGCTCGGGCGCTTCTGTCTTTACCGGAGTCATGGATAACACAGACATTCCTTTAAAAATTGCGAAACTTACATATGATTCACATCCAAAAGCACCCTAAAGATATTTTTCTTTTTGTTGTCAGCAGTCTTTTGATTGTTCTGGCTTTCCCTAAAATTGAAATCTCAGGACTCATTTGGATTGCGCTGGTTCCGCTCTTTTTTGCTTTGGAAAATAAAACACCCAAACAAGCTCTACAGATGGGTTTTTTAATGGGATCTTTGATTAGCCTAGGATCTTTTCATTGGGTTTTATACACCCTCCAAGAATTTGGCGGACTTTCCCTGTGGCTTGCATTTCCCATTTTTTTAATTTTTTGCTCGTTTTGTAATATCCACCTGGCTTTGTTTACGTATCTTTTTAAGCGTTTTCCCATTCACCTTCCTCTTCTGTTTTGGGTCCCTGCTCTTTATACGGTGCTTGAATTTTTAACGCCTCAAATTTTCCATTGGTACTTGGGGGCTTGTCTGTATAAAAAACTTTGGCTGATTCAATTTGCAGATATCACAGGCATTCATGGCGTTTCTTTTTTAGTTGTTGCTGTGAATGTATTTATCTACGAGCTTCTTCGCTGGATTAAAAAAGATACAGAAATTTTCCCCACCCTCTCTTTTGCCTTTACTTTAAGTTTGCTTTTTCTGTCTGGAATTTATAGCGCGTTTCAACTTCAAGATTTACGAGACCTCATGGCCACTTCTCCTTCCATCCGAGCCGCCTTGGTTCAAACCAATGTAGGAAATCTTGAAAAGATGCAAGGATTCCAAGGAATCCAGCAGGCTGTTCAAAAAGTTCGAGAAATCAATGAAACGTTAGTTTTAAAAGCAGCAAAAGAAAAAAATATTGATCTCATTGTTCTTCCTGAAACCTCTGTCCCTGGGTACTTTACACCGGATCGGCCCACCAACAGAGAAGTCATGTTTAATCTGGCCTCTCGAGCTGGGACACCCCTGCTTTTTGGAAGCTATAACAAAGATGAACATACCCCCTATAATAGTGTTTTTTTAATCTCTAATTTTTTCCAAGTGCTGGGAAGCTATGACAAAATTAAGCTTTTGATGTTTGGAGAATATTTTCCCCTGTCCGATATCTTTCCTTTCTTAAAAGATTTAGTCCCTTCTATTGGAAATTTTGGACGTGGCAAAATGATGAATATCATAAGCCTAACCAAAGATTTAAAACTCGTACCCTTGATTTGCTTTGAAGGTATTTTTCCAGACTTTGTCAGGCGCTTTGTTAAAAAAGGAGGAAGTTTCCTTGTTACAGTAACCAACGACTCTTGGTTTGGAAAAACCTCTTGCCCCTACCAGCACCTCATGCTTCACGTGTGGCGAACCATTGAAAATCGGACTCCCATGCTTCGCTGTGCCAATACGGGAATTAGCGCCTTCATCGATTTAACGGGAAAAATTCAATCTCATACTAAAATATTTAAAGAAGAAATTTTAGTGGATAAAGTTTCTATTATAAACCAACGCACCTTTTACACGCTGTACGGCAATGTTTTTTTGTATGGCCTCATGGCCCTCCTTTTTATTCTCTATCTCATGAATTTTTTCATTCGAGTTAAAGATTAAAATTAGATGAGAGGCCATTTCCTCTTTTGACACTTTCAGAGTAAAATATATAAAGAATATGAAAAAAGTCTTATGGCTTCTTGTGAGCGCTTTTTTTGTTCTTTCCTGTGGAGATGAACTCCCCTCTTTGGGTCTCACGTCTACCTCTGTGGTCAATCTTATAGATGATGCAGGAAGTGCTCCTGCACAAGTTGTTTTTAGAGGCAATCCTACTTCTGTCACAGATTCTAGTTCCAAAGAAACCGTGGGCGTCCCCTTTCATGTGGCCATCAATCTCAATCAGTCTGCCAAAGCCATGGCCGTCACCAACGCCTTGACAAGCCAGCAAATCACAATGGAAATTATTTTTATCGATACAAAAAAGCAATCGTATCCTTTTACGATTTCTCCTTTTGTAAAAAATCCTTCTTCCCCAAACTATGCCAAAACCACGAATGAAGTTTGGAATCTTCCATTTGCCATTGAAAAAGTGGCTCACATTGATTTTACCGTTGATAAAAC
>JAHFEZ010000063.1 GCA_023248265.1 Deltaproteobacteria bacterium | reverse complement strand
TTTATCCTTTTTATTTTTTTGTGCTTCTTCCGTGAGCTTTTCGATTGCTTTCTTTAAATCGTCTGTCGTGTGTTCTTGAAAGTTTACAAGTCGAATATAGGCGTATTCTTTATCTAAGAGAGACGATTTCACAGATTGAACCTTAATAATATCTCGAACAATCGTATATTTTTTAGGTTCTTTGAACCCTTCTCGCATGATGTGAATTGTCACAGGTGTCCCTTTTTTACCACGCATTTTGCTCACCGCTTCGATCAAATTCATTTTGTCTGTATATTCTTCTTCGATTTTAACGATTTTATCATTGGGCTGCAGCCCCGCTTTAGATGCTGGGGTTCCCTCCATAGGAGAAATAATGGTCAGCACCCCATCTTTAACCGTAATTTCAATCCCCAAGCCCCCAAATTGGCCAGAGGTATCCACTTTCATTTCTTTAAAAAGCTCCGGAGTTAAAAAGTTGGTATGAGGATCCAGCGTAGAAAGCATCCCATTAATGGCCCCATAGATGAGATCTTGGATTTTTACTTCATCAACATAATTATTTTCTACATAGTTTAAAACTTTAAGTAAAATTCCGATTTTTTCATATTGGCTTGTAGGCTTGGGTGCAGAAGTCACCTTGGGCTGCCAAAAGCTTCCCAAAAAAACACCCAAACACAGACTTGTTAAAGCAATAAAAACAAGAAGAAATTTTTTAGATTTACCCATGTTTTTTTATGGTAGGAAAATCAGCCCTAAAAGTCAATTCGAATATGATTTTCGAAGCGCTTGAGCTGCACGAACCGTAGCCTGAAGCTTTTGCTTGGCTTCTTCAACGGTGCGGGTCTTTAATCCACAATCGGGATCAATCCAAAGTTGCTCGGCAGGAACGACTTCCAAAATTTGACGAAGGCGAACCCCCAAAACATCTTGAGATTCAAGCTCATGATTATGGACATCCACGATCCCTGCTGTTAAATCCTTTGGAAAACTTCTCTTCCTAAAGCACTCTAAGAGATTATTTTCACTGTTGGACATCTCCAGATCAAAGTTTTCTACAGGGATTTCTGTCATTTCTGGATATATTTTTTCAAAATCTCCATAGCAAATGTGCGTCACAAAATAAGCTGGAAGCCCTTGAGTCACCACATTCATAGATTTAATCACAAGAGGTAATTCGTTGGGACGAACAGAACAGGCGGGCTCATCCACTTGAATGATTTTAGCCCCAGCGTCAATCAACGCTTCGACTTCTTTTCGAATCACTTGGGCAAGCGCCATGCATGTTGCTTCACGATCCTTATAGTACTCATTAAAACACCAATCCATAATCGTATAGGGCCCTGTGAGCATGCCTTTCAGTGGTTTTTTTGTCATCGCCTGAGCTTTTTTCCACCACTCAACCGTCATGGGCTCTTCCCAAGTTACTTTTCCAGTAATCACAGGCTTTCGATAGTAGCGATTTCCATAGGAACGCACAAAACTGCCCTCTGAAAATCCTTTCAGTTCTTCAGCAAAATAGGCCACCATATCTCCTCGATACATTTCACCATCCACCAGCACATCCACCCCGATTTTTTCTTGAAATTCAATCCACTCACGCGTGGCTTGTTCTTCAAGCTTACAAAGCTCTTTGCCGCTGAGCTCTCCTTTTTCATGCTTGGCACGAGCTTTTTTAATATAGTCGGGTTTGGGAAAACTCCCCACAGAGGTTGTTGGAAATAAGGGGAGAGTCACTCCTAAAGATTTTAATTTATCATTATCACTAGAAGGTCTCATCTTTTTATGCTCCTCTCTGGTATTCACGTTTGATATCCTCTAAAAGCTGTAACTTTTTAAAAGCTTTATCCCGGGGCAAGTATTCCAACCCACAAGAAGTCGTCACATAGCACACCCCATCTTTTAACACGCGATCTAACGCATGAAGGGCTTTGGCCACTTCTTTGGAATTTTCAAGCTTTGTATTTCTGCCATCGACCCACCCCAAGGCCAATTCCTTATCGGATCCTTCTTTTTGGATATGGGCTAAGAGTTTGGGACTATAGGTGCCATCTAACCCCACCACATCGACCGGAAGTTCTTGCAATTTCCCATATAGCGGCACGGCATCCCCAAAATAAGTTGTTAACCAAAGTTTTGCCTTTCCTTTGTTGCTCGCCAATGTTGCTAAAGATTTTTGTGCCCAATTCCAATCGGGTTGAACCAACGCATAGCCAGGCTCTTCAATTTGAATATGAGAAATGCGTGCCTCAGCCAATTCTTTAACTTCTTCGGCTAAAATTTCTGTCAGTACCTCGGCCACCTCTTCTAGTGACTTATATGCAGGCGTTTCAATACGCGATAACAGGGCTAAGGTATAGGGCCCTGTCAAAACCACTTTGGATTCTCCTTTGGCCACCTTTTTTAAGAATGAAACCTCATCCTTGAGCAAAGAAGACTTTCGTAACAGGGGGCCCACAATCTTGGGTTGTCTAAAATAAAAATTCGTATCAAAAAAACGAAGAAGCCCCCCAATTTCAACACCCTCTAGTCCCTTCATGACATGAGAAAGGGGATCATTCCACCGAATCAGACCATCTGTGACCACATCTAACCCTGCTTTTTGTTGTTCTTGAATGACTTCTTGAATAGTTTCTTTTTGAGCCTCTAAAACCTGATCGGCCGTTATTTTTTGACGATCAAACAAATGATAGGCCCTTCGAAGCTTGTGTTGTTCATCTGTTTCTCCAATTTTAGGATAATGACTATGGTTGGCTAATTTTAATTTCACGCTTTATCTCCTTCCTTTTCATAAAACTCACGACTATACAGTGCAATTTGCTTTAAATTTTTCGCACATTTCTTTTCCTGATCCATAGACACTTGTGATGTGCCACATGCAGGACTCATGAGCGATTTGGCCAATATAGTCAGGATTTGTTTTGTTTTCAAACATTTATTTTGCAAAGAATGGATAAAAGAGGCCGGTTCTAAATTTAAAGAAAATGAGGTTGGCACAACCCCCCACATCACCCACCCTCTTTTGAGAAATGAAAAAAGCGCTTCGGGCTCCTCCAAAATTGCCTCAAGCCCTTCTTGAATATCAAAATTAATGATATCAAACCGACTGTGAAATATTTTTTGAAATAAAAACGAAGACCAAAGATTGCACGAATGAAGCCCAAACTGGAGATCCTGCCTTCTAAGCTTTTGAATATACCCCTCTAAAAGAGGCAAAACCTCATCCACGTTTGCCCGAGAAAGCATGGGTTCATCAAAAAAAATAAGCTTTGGCTGAGGAAATTTCTGAATAAGCGCGTTTGTTTTATGAAAAATAAACTCTTTCAAGTATTCATAGATAGGCCCGTGATCTAACACCAACTTTTGGTCAGAACAAAAAAGGTGACTTGCAATCGTATAGGGGCTGGTTACTTGTAATTTAATGAGGGAGACGTGTTTACTTTTTTGAATAAAAGAATCCAGAGCTCCCAAAAAAGAAAAGGAAAAAGATTTATTCTCTAACTTTTGTGGCTTAAAAATATCTAAATCAATGAAAAGCCGATTGCCAAGTTGGGTAAAACCCGGAAAATCTTCCAAAAACTGATAGAGCATTTGCTCATGCAAATGTTGTTTGGGCAGTTGCGGCAAAAAAGGAATTTCATAGTGAGCAAAGACATGCGCAAGAGCTTGAGATACAGAGACAAAAGGCAACGAGCCTACGCCTGTGTACGAACAGGGCTGCATTTCACTTTCTATTTTTCTCCGAGCGGTTCAAGTTCTTTGGTTCTTTTTTGGTACAGCTCTTGAACGGACACAACTTCTTTTTCATATTTTTGATATTCTTGCCAATATTTTTGTTCCATATCGCCCAGCTCTTCAACTTCATTATTATTCCACCGTTGAATTAAATAATAAATCATAAAAAGCCTTTTATTGGTAGAGTCTTTTAAGGCCGCAGAAAAAGCTTCTTGAGAAATTGCCAGCTGCTCTTTATTAGAACTTAAGGAAATGGCTTTTTCAAAGGTATGAAGCGCATCGCTAAAATTTGAATCTTCAATACCCAGTTGCTTTTCATAGTCCTTCACCATCCATCCCTTCGCGGTATTTCCCGTCAATACGTAAAAGGCGGGATCCACCATGTAGTCAGAAAGGATCCAATAGAGGACATCGTGAGTTTCAGGAATTCCAGAATAAATACGATGCCCCACATCCAGCGAAAATGCCCCCCATCCTAACCATTGGAAAAGGGCACGCCGACTGACCAAAGGCAAAAAGTAAAGGGATGTAGCTGTAGCTTCTGAAATGGTCTTTTCAACCGCATCCAAACGATCATATTTATCGACGGCAGAATAAATTTGGATAAAGCCTTCCGTCAAGTCAGCTGCCATCGTAAGAGCAAGGGCAATCTTAAAATAACGATCGTTTTGAATAACCCACTTGGCCCCCCCACTATTCCCAACTTTACTCAATAAAGCCACCACTCGCCCATTTTTTAGGATTGAAACAGAAATATCTCCTGCTTCTAAAACCAAATGCCCCGCAATTCGAACTGGAGATGCGATAAATTTAATGTACCACGCATTGGCCGCCCCTAACCCTTTTAAAAAGGTTAAAAAATCGATGGCAACGGGGCCAAATTTACTGGCCGTGGGATAAAGCTCGATGAATTTTTTAAGATAGGTAATGTAGCGAATATTCATCATCGCTGGGCCATGGGTTAAATTAGAAGTCACATAGAGTGCTGCTTGGCCTGTTTTAGAATTCACTTCTTCTTCAACGGTCAATCCTAAGTCCGTTTGAGAGCGCAAAATTTCTGTTAATAAACTTTGTTCTCCGGGATGATAGTCATATTCCCCCACTTTAAGTCTAATTTTGACTCCTTGAGCAAAATCATAAAGCTGAGGATCGCTATACATAGAATCAGGATTTGCGATCAGCTGCATGAGCATTGCCAAAGGCTCATATTGATTTTGAAGCCGAGCAATTTTAAATAATTCTTCGATTTGTGTCGTCGTGGCTCCAATGAGATCTTTCATAGACTCTAACAAGCTTTTTAAAAAATCGAGCTGTTCTTTGGCGTCCTCCGGTGTCATCATATTTGGCCTGCCGATGGACTCTCGGGACCCTGGAAAAGATGGCTGACCAGGTACCGGCGGAACTTTTTTAGGATCTTTTTTCTCCTCTGGTGGAAAACGAGGATCCTCCACCACACCACTGGGGGCTGTTTCCGTCTTTAAGACATTTTCTTTAACATAGCCATAAATATCAAAACTATACGTGCTTTTATTGGGAAGAATCACTCCGCAGTCTTGAGGCTCTTCCTTTCCATTTAAAGGAAGATCATCAGAAATAATCCCACATTCGGCTTCCATGCCAGGGAAAAAATAGCTTTTTAAAAGTCCTCGAATCAAAGGAATTTCTCGGTCATAAGAGACATTGAGTCGGGCGTGGTTGGCCATAATGGCCTCGAGAATTCGAAGTTTAGCCACCACAAAGGGCCAATCAAGGACTCGATTGCTAAAAAAAGATTTTACGAGCCCTGAGTCAATTTCTCGCTTGGCCAGCTTCAAATGATTTCTAACATACGGGCCTTCTAGATCTGAGGCTAAAATCTCTCGCAAAAGTTCACTGGCTTTGAGCCAATTGGATCGATCATCAATCAGCTTTAAGGCCTGATACAATTTTGCATTGTGACTTTTTAAATAAATCTTGTCTTTTTGAGCTTCTGCTGGTTGACCCTCTGCTTCTTTTGCAAAGG
>JAHFEZ010000062.1 GCA_023248265.1 Deltaproteobacteria bacterium | reverse complement strand
TGCAATCTTATTTTTTTCTCTGCGAATATGAGAAATTTTATAGCTAAATTTTTGCAAAATCTTCATAACCTCTTCGTAATTTTTTTTCAAGACCTCATTTTTGACCTGATACATGCCTTGAATCTGTCGTACCAAAAGCTCTGAATCTGAAAATATGACAATCTCTTCTAATTTTCTTTTTTTGGCTTCTTTAAGCCCCAAAAGAAGGGCTGCATATTCGGCCACATTGTTAGTCACATGTCCCAGATACTTCGTGAGACGAATAATTTCTTTTCCTTCTTCGTCCACCACATAGGCCCCTGCCCCTCCCAAACCAGGATTTCCCCGAGAGGCTCCATCTATATAAATATGGTATTTCACTTTCCTACAGAATAAACAAGAATACGAAGACAATTAGGACAATAATGAATGGCATCTCCTTTTTGAACTTGATTATACAGCTGAGGAGGAAGAGCCATACTACATCCTATACACTTCCCATGAACCAGCTCAGAAACAGCTAAAGGTTCTCGGGTTCGAATGCGATGATACACAGAAAGCGTATCAGAGGGAAGTTCTTTGATTTTACCTTGGCGAAATTGATTTTTTTCATTCAAAAGCTCATCCAAGTGAGAGAGATCACTTTGCACTTTTTGAATTTCATTTTTAATTTCTTGAGAATGCTTAGCGGTTTGGGCTTCAAATTGATTTAAAGCATTTTTAACTTCATCAACTTGAAGCATCACTTCTAAAATTTGCTCTTCAACAAGCCCATTTTCTTGTCTCACCGCTTCTATTTCTCGCTTCATGGCTTGATATTCTTCATTCGATTTTACAGACATCATTTTTTCTTCAGATTTTTTAATCTTTGCTTCTTTGTCTGACAGATCCAGCTCCAAAGATTTTTTCTTTTTTTCAAGGCCCAATAAGGATTGCCTCTTCTCTTCCACTTTCTTCTTTTCAGTTTCTAATGTATCGTTGAGGCGTTCGATATGTTTTGGAAAGGTTTCTTTGTTGTACTGAAGGTGATCTATTTCAAGGTCTATTTTTTGAAGTTCTTGAAGGATTTCTAAATCTTTGAGCACGCTCAAATTCCCCACTCTTTTATCGTGTGGGCCCGCCAGGACTCGAACCTGGGACCACCCGGTTATGAGCCGGAGGCTCTAACCAACTGAGCTACAGGCCCCAAAATCTTTTGTGGCACTATAACCCGAAATCTTTTTAATTGTCTACAAATGCTTTAAGCTTTTTACTTCGACTGGGATGACGAAGTTTTCTCAAAGCTTTCGCTTCAATTTGACGAATTCGCTCTCGGGTTACATCAAAGTCTTTTCCAACTTCTTCCAATGTGTGATCCGATTTTTCCCCAATTCCAAATCTCATCCGAAGCACTTTTTCTTCTCTGGGCGTCAAAGTCGACAATATTCTTCGGGTCTGTTCAGATAAATTTAAATTAATCACCGCATCTTGAGGCGAAATAACCTTTTTATCTTCAATAAAATCTCCCAAATGACTATCTTCTTCTTCTCCAATAGGTGTTTCAAGAGAGATAGGTTCTTTGGCAATTTTTAATACTTTGCGCACTTTATCTACAGGCATTTCCATTTTAACCGCTATTTCTTCAGGGGTCGGTTCCCGTCCTATTTCTTGCACCAAATATCTCGAAGTACGAACAAGTTTATTAATTGTTTCAATCATATGCACAGGAATACGAATGGTTCTTGCTTGATCTGCAATGGCTCGGGTAATGGCTTGACGAATCCACCACGTGGCATAGGTACTAAATTTATATCCTCGACGATATTCGAATTTATCAACCGCTTTCATAAGACCAATATTGCCTTCTTGAATCAAATCCAAAAATTGCAAGCCCCGGTTGGTATATTTTTTTGCAATGGAAACAACCAGCCTTAAATTGGCCTCGATGAGTTCATTTTTTGCAATGTCGGCTTCTCTTTCTCCTGCACGAATCGCATAGTAAGTTTTCTTTAACGTTCCAACAGGCTGACTACTTTCCAACTCAATTCGTCTATATTTTCGATGCGTATTTTTAACTTCCTTATCAATTTCTAAAATATCTTCTTTTCTCAAAGATAGAGATTTTAAAAGAGTCGTAGCTGCCTTTCCTCCCCGACTGACCGCTTTAACAAGTTTTTTTAGTTCTGTTTCTTCTTTGGTCCCAGACTTCTCCAAAAAGGCTTGTCTCTCGTAATCTGCCTCTTCAATACGCAGCACAAACTGACTTAAACGTCCTACAATTTTATTGAGAGTTTTTCGATTGAAACTGGCTTCTCGAAATTGCTGAACAATTTCCTCATCTAGCTTTTGCAGCTTTCCTTGAAGCTCGTGTCTTACCTGTTCTCTTAATTTTTTGTTACTCAGTTTTTTAAAAAAAGGACGGGCCTTTTCTTCATAATTTTTAACCCTAGCAATAATTTTTAAAGCTCGATCGAGGTAGAGTTCTTCATTAATCATCTCTTCCTCTTCAAGTCCTTTAATGACATCCCGAACACGGATCTTTCCTTTTTTGAGTTTATCTCCAATGTCCAAGATTTCCTTCACGCCTGTATAGGAATGCAAAATTTCTTTTAGGACCTTAGCTTCTCCCTCTTCAATTCTTTTTGCAATTTCCACTTCTCCTTCTCGACTGAGCAACGAAACAGACCCCATTTTTCTCAAATACATTCGAATGGGATCGTCTGCTTTGACCGCGACTTCTTCTTTCTCTTCTTCCTCTTCTTCTTCTTTACCAAATAAAGCTCCTTCTTCATTTTCTAATTCCAAAAATTCATCTTCGGGCGCATTTTCTAAATCTTCTTCAGAAACAGGGCCTGTGGGCTTAGACTCCACCACATCAATGTCCATCTGATTAAAGAGAGTCATTACATCATCTATTTTTTCTGGAGAAACAACATCGGCAGGCAAAAACTCATTGATCTCCTCATAAGTCAAAAAACCTCGCTCTTTACCTAACTCAATCAGCTTTTGAAGTTCTTTACTGTTTTCCAATCCCCCTTTAAGGGGGGGAAGCTCTTTTGCTAATTTAGGTTGTTTTTCATCTGAAAGTTCTTCTTGAACTGCACGTTTTGAAACTTTTTTGGGAAGTTTTTTATTAATCTCTTTCTTTTTCTTATTTACTTTTTTCTTGTTAGCCATTTTCTTTGCTCCCTAGTGATACTGCTGTTTTTGTTTTACAAGTTCTTGATACTGCGCCAATAAGGTCAACTTTTCTTTTTCTTGAAGAGGTTCTTTTTCTAAGACTTTAATTTGGCTTAATATATTTTTTTCCATACGTTCAATATTTTTCTTACGAAGCCGCTTGACACAATCTTGATACACCTCGCGCCACTCATCTTGAGTCCGACCTTGATCTTCTTTTTCCAATACCCCTTGAATGAAACGCTGCTTAAGGCGTAAATTTCTTATTTTCTCCACACTCAAAGAAAAATCAACAGTCTTTTCGTGTTTAAATACTTCAGCCACCTCCAAAATGAGCTCTTTTATCTCTAAATCTGTAAAAAGATCAAGGATTTTTTCCTCTAAAGCTTCTTTAAGCCATTGTGGAAAAAGTATAAAGAATTCAAGTATTTCTAGCTCAACTCCATATCCTTCTTCTCGCATTTGTTGTTTCCATAAAGAAGCCTCTTGGGAGAGTTGCCCAGGAAACTCTAATGAAGCTTCTTTCAGAGGCTTTAAAATCCACTTGGCTTCTACCTGCAATTGATCTGACAATTTCTTCACCATTTCCTCTTGCTCAAGATCCGTAGGAATTCTCTTTAAATAAGGAATCATTTCTTCAATCACTTTTGTTTTTTGTAAAGGGTAATCACGGTATTTGGATACCATGCGTTGCATCACAAATTCTAAAAGTCCAGGAGCCTTTTGCATTTTTTGAGCTAAAAGCTCGTAAGACTTTTTGCCATGCACTTGAATAAACTCATCTGGATCTTTCTCTCCTATCAATTGAACTATTTTAGGTACAATACCCACTTTTAAGAAAATCTCCAACGAACGTTCAGAAGCTTGTTCCCCTGCAGTATCATGATCAAAAAAAATATAAAACTGATCCGTAAAGCGCTTTAAAAGCTCTATTTGATGAGAAGTCAGGGCCGTTCCCATCGGAGCCACACTGTTTTGAAAACCAATTTGATGAAGTGCCAAACAATCAAAATAACCCTCCACAATGATCACCCCAGACTTAGAAATTGCGGAAATGGCCGAGGATAGTCCGTAAAGCGCTTCCCCTTTTTTATAAATCAAAGATTCTGGAGAGTTTAAATATTTGGGGGTTATTTTAGAATCTAGTGCTCTTCCCCCAAACCCCAAAATCCGTTGGCTTAAATCAAATAAAGGAAAAAGAATCCGATCCCGAAAGCGATCGAGCCCCAAAGCCGATATATCTTTTTCTAAAATTCCTTTGCGCTTCAAAAAATCTAAAAAAGGTTGTCGATAGGAAGGAGCATACCCTAAATGATATTTATGAAGCGTTTCAGCTATCAGCCCTCTTTGTTTAAAAAAGTCTAATGCTTTTTTATTTTTTTGAAGTTCTTCTTTAAAAAAAAGAAGAGCCTGCTTATTGATCTTGTAAAAGTGTTCTTTGGTTTGCCGTGTTTCTTTTTGAAAAGCAGTTAGCGGGACATCTGGAAGAGTAATTCCTACCTCTTGAGCACATTTTCGAAGCGCCTCAGGAAAAGAAAGTCCCCCTACGTCCATCAGAAAGGTAAAAACATTTCCCCCTTTCCCACATCCAAAACAATGATAAATCTTTTTGGCTTCACTTACGACAAAAGAGGACGTTTTTTCCGAATGAAAAGGACAGAGGCCCTTAAAATTGATCCCTGCTTTCTTGAGCGTCACATAGTGAGAAATGACACTTACAATACTGATACGATTGCGTACTTCAGTAATTTTCTCTTCTGAAATGATGGCCATTTTTTATATAGTTCAGACGACGCAAGCTTTAGAAAAGTTTAGACAATCATCACTGAGGCTTTACCAATTTCTCACGAACAATTCGGCTGACTTCTTTCATGTCAGCCTGCCCAGCCAATTCCTGGCCTACAGCTTTCATCACTTCTCCCATTTGTTTCAGAGAAGGTGACCCCAGTTTTTCCCTCAGTTTTTCAATGACAGATTGAATTTTCTTTTCAACTTCTGCCAAATCTAAAAGTTTAGGGAGATAGCGCTCTAAGATATGAATTTCTTTTTGTTCTTTGTCTGCTAAGTCTTTTCGGTTGCCCTTCAAAAATAATTCAATAGATTCTTGCCTTTGTTTGACCATTTTTCGAATAACAGAAACAATCCCTTCATCATCCAACGCCTTAATCAACTCAATTTCTTTATTTTTAATAGCTGCTCGAAGAAGGCGGAGCGTTGAAACACAAAGCTCGTCTCTGCCTTTGAGCGCTGCTTTTAGCTGTTGATCAACGGCTTCTTTAAGTGATGACATCTAAAATAACCTCTTTTTTAAGGCTCTTTTTCGAGCAGAAATAGATTTTTTCTTTAAACGAACACTGGGTTTTTCATAGTGTTCTCGTTTTCGGATTTCTGAAAGAATCCCTGCCTTCTCACATTGTTTTTTAAATCGCCGAAGAAGAGATTCAAATGATTCTCCTTCCTTGGCTCTAATTCCTGGCAATGGCATCCACCCCCTTTAGCATGTTGTTGAAAAATGCTTCAACGTTCTGCTAGTATAAGCAATGAAACTGCAGAGTCAAGCACTTATGCCCCCATGGCTCCACCTAGCTGCTTTCCAGCTAATAGATGCAGATGAAGGTGATAGACAGCTTGTCCACCTTCTTGGTTGCAATTAAAAACAGTCCGAAAGCCCTTCTCAAGCACTCCTTCTTTTT
>JAHFEZ010000029.1 GCA_023248265.1 Deltaproteobacteria bacterium | reverse complement strand
AAAAGAAGTATCCTAAAAGAATGGGCGTGTGTGGATTGGCTGTTTGGATGGCTTGAGTAAAAAGGGGATCGGATGTTTTAGATGTTGGATCGGGTTCTGAAAAAACCATGTCAAACGCAACAAGCTTAGGGGTGGCTTGAGCCATTTTTTTAAGACCTTCTGCCAAAAGGGTACGATTCCAAGGCCATCTGCCAAATTTTTCAATGCTTTTGTCATCGATGGCGACAATGACAATATCATCTGAGAGCGGTCTTGGCCCTCGCAGCTGAAACTGAGCATCTACATTGGCTTTGAGAGCCAGAGATTGTAAAAAAGAAAACTGGCTTTTGGAATGTTCTAAGGAAAGAGCCAAGAAAATAAAAAATAAGGTTAAGATTAGAGAGATTTTAAAAACAGTGGGTTTAAAAATTTTTTGTAACATAGTTTAAAAATTGAGTACGGAGTTAGATTTTAAAATATGCAACCTAGGATTTCCTAATTTTTTAATTTCAGATTGAATTTTGTTAAAATAAACAGGTTTTAAATGATACAAATAAATAGGAATTTTTATGTTTTTAATTTTTCGAAGCTCTCGAACCACCGACTGAGTTGACAAATGACGGCTTTTCCAGGCTATGTCTGAAAGAGCCGTGGGAAAAGAACACTCTAGAAAAATAGCCTTCACATTTTTGATATGATTTACTTTTTCCCAGAGCTCGTCGGTTGCTCCTGTGTCTCCACTAAAAACCACGGTTCCTTTTTTATCTGAAATCACATAACCCAAAGCTGCATGAGAATGGGTCACATCGGTTGCTTCAATGGAGAGGTCTTCTAGTGACAAAGTCTTTTTAATGGATCGTAAAGAATAAAGAGGAGCTTGCTGAAAAGAACTTTTGGTCATATCTGGCCAAATGATGCCATTTAAAATATTCTTTTTAATATCAAGTAAAATAGCCTCAGAAGAATACAGAGAAATGGTTCGGTAGCTTCCCGAAAGAAAAAGATTATCCGCTAAAAAGCAAATGTCTTTAACGTGATCTAAGTGACCATGGGTAATCAAAATTTCTCTAATTTTGTGCTGGTCTTTTAAAGAAAGGTGGGAGGTAATCGAGCCTGCATCTAAAATCAAATGATCATTAATGAAGAAAGAAACGGGAAAATAACCTGGTAACTGCCCTCCATTACATCCCAAGACCTTGATTTTCATCAGTAATTTTAGTTTAAAGAAGATTCCATTATTTTACAATTAAAACTTGCTTGAAGCCTGGTGATTTTAAAATGGGCAAATGGGTGTAACTTCTCAATATCTTAAGATAAAATTATCCACTTTTTTGAGTTATCCCAGACTTATCAACAGTTTATGTGGAATCTAAAAAATACCGATACATAAAATGATGAGACCTTTATTTAAGCGTAAAGCCCCTTCAGAGGTATCTGGAGATATCGATAAGTTATTGAAATTAAACAGAAAAACAAGATATCGTGGGATTGGTTTTAAGGGACTTCTTTTTTTACTGATCTTATCCTTTGCCCTGGCTTTTCTTTTAAGGCCTAGCTTTACGCTTCCTGAAAAATCTTTGGTGGAAGGCGAACCTGCTCCCTTTAATATCAAAGCCCAGCGGAGTTTTGACATTGTGGATGAGGATTCCACAGGTAAACTTAAAGATGCTTCAGAAAGTTCAGTCAAATCCATTTATGATTATGATTCCAAGCTGTATGCCCAAACAGTTCGAAAACTCTTTAAGGCCTTTGAACGGCTCAAAAAAGATTATTTTGCAACAGAAAGCGCTTCTTTAAAAGAATCGGATGTGTCTACCGCTAAGAAATCCTTTGAAGAAGCCTTGGGAGGCGTAAAGTTGGATCCATCTGTTTTTGCTTTTTTAGTGAAAACAAAATTCAGTTGGAAAGTTTCTTGGAGTGTCAATCGCCTTTTAAATCTTTTAAAAAGTCGCTATGTCATTTCTGAAAAAACCATTTTAGAAGCAGATTTGGATCGAGGGATTACCGTTCGAGATCGTGAAAGCAAAAAAGAAATATCCTTTGATGAATTTGGGCAGATTTTAGATCATGCGGAAGCCAGAAAAATTGTTTTTGAAGGAAGTCCAAAAGTTTATTCAGAATATAAGCCTTTTGACAAAAAGTTTGTGGGAGATTTGGCTGTTAGTTTGGTAGTGCCCAATCTTTCTTTCAATAAAGAAGAAACATTAAAAAGAAAAGAACTTGCAGCTGCTGAAGTAAAACCCATCATTATTAAGGTGGAAAAAAATGAAATGATCGTTCGTAAAGGGGAAGCGATTCAAAAGAGTCACATGGTTATTTTAAAAGGAATTCGAAAAGAGCTGACGGAACAACAACCAGGTCTTTTTATGTTTTTTGTGGCGATTTTCTTTTTCTTTTTCTTCCAAATTCTAGGGAACTTTTCGTTGGTCAATTTTTCTCAATTTAAACCTACTCAAAAAGATTTATTGGTAGTTGGGTTTTTAATTTTATTAAGCCTTCTTTTGTGTCGAGGATATCTCTTTGTGGCCGGCGCTGTTGCAGATCGTTTTCCATTGATACCTTTTTCAGCTTTTCTCTATCTCATTCCTATAGCGGCGGGAGCGATGTTTGTACGCTTCATGGTAGGGATGGAGGCCGCCCTTATTTTTTCTATTGTCATGAGCATTGCTCTGAGTCTTCTTTTAGAGAAAAATTTTCTTTTTGCTGTGTATGCGCTGTGTAGCTGTTTTATTGGCATGGATGGGGTGGTGTCTTGCCGAACGCTGACAGATATTTATAAGGCAGGACTTAAAACGTCGCTTGCCAATGTGGTGGTGGTATTTTCTATTTTGGTTCTTGCTTCTTTAGGCAGTCATCAGTCTTACGAAGCCATTGTATTAGAACTTATTTTTGGGATGATTGCGGCTTTTTTCTCAGGAATTTTATCTTCTTTTTTGGTGGTAACCCTGACCCCCTTATTTGAGTATCTCTTTAATTATACGACGGATGTAAAACTACTGGAGCTTTCAAACTTAAACCATCCAATTTTACGAGAGTTGATGATACGTGCGCCCGGAAGTTATCATCATAGTATTATGGTGGGAACACTTGCTGAACATGCCGCAGAAGCCATTGGGGCCCATGCCCTTTTGGCCCGTGTGGGGGGCTATTATCACGATATTGGGAAGATTAAAAATCCTCACTATTATATCGAAAACCAATTTGGAGGGATCAATATTCATGATCGAGAACCCGCACATTTAAGTAAAACCATGATTATGTCTCACGTGAAAGAAGGTGTGAAATTTGGAGATGAAAAAAGATTAGGGAAGCGTGTGGTTGACATTATTGAACAACATTTGGGAACAACATTGATGATGTATTTTTATGAAAAAGCCAAGAGAGAATATGAAGAACGTGTGAAAAAAGATGAGCTTTTGCCGCTTGTTGAAGAAAATGACTTTCGCTATCCCGGTCCTAAGCCTCAAACCCGAGAAGCAGCATTGGTGATGATGGCCGATGCTGTGGAAGCTTCAACACGGGCTCTCAGCAGCAGCAATTTGTCTCGTGTGCGTGTGGTTTGTGAAAAAATCATTCATCGTTTATTTTCAGATGGACAATTTGATGAATGTGATTTAACCCTGCGAGATTTGCACGCCATTATTGATAGCTTTTACCATGTGCTTGTGGGAATATACCACCGAAGGATTAGCTATCCAGGAGGCGGCGTAAAAGCAGAACCCTATGATGCCAATTACAATCCTAAACAAACAAAAGAAGATTCGGATTCCCAAACAAAAGATCCAGAAGTGGATGACGAAGCTCTGTATAAAAAAATGGGGCGGTAAGAAAAAATATGAGCTCTCCATTCTTTTTGTTTCAGATACCCAAATTCAAAAGTTGAATCGAACCTATCGAGGTAAAAATAAGCCTACCGATGTGCTTTCCTTTTCTTTGAATATGTTACAAGGGCAAGAAGGGCTGAAGTGGCCACTTGCGGCCTTGGGAGATATTGTGGTATCCGTGGACACAGCAAAAAGAAATGCTCAAAAGTTTGGAAAAACTTTTGAAGAAGAGCTCCAGTTTTTATTGATTCATGGTTTTTTGCACCTTTTAGGCTATGATCATGAAAAATCCAAAAAAGAAGAAAAAAGGATGCAATATCAGGAGAAAATTTTATGGAACACTTTGAAATCAAAAATTTAATTTCAAATTTAAAGGAAAGACTTCAAAAACTACGAGGTCGTCTTTGACGTAGAGCAAAAAAGTGCTCGCCACCAAGAGATCGAAGCCGAAATTACCAAGCCCGAAGTTTGGGCCGATCAATCCAAAACGCAAAAACTTCTTCAGGAAAAAAAGAGATTAGAGAATACGCTCTCCTTGTGGCGTTCTTTGACTCAAGCAGCACAAGATGCGGAGGCCTTATTTGAGTTGGCGCAAGAAGCTCAAGATCAGCAGACTTTTCAAGAAGTCGAAGCCCATCTGGCTTCTTTTCAAAAAAAAATGACTCAAGTGGAGTTTGAGCAAATGCTTTCGGGAGAGCATGATTCCTGTAATGCCATTGTAAGTATTACGCCGGGTGCGGGAGGAACAGAGTCTCAAGATTGGGCTCAAATGCTTCTTCGCATGTATGTGCGGTGGGCCGAGAAAAAAGGATTTAAGGCGGAAGTCTTGGATTTTCAAGTGGGTGAGGAAGCAGGTATTAAAGGGGCGACGATTGCTGTAGCCGGCTCTTATGCCTACGGATATTTAAGCGCAGAAGCAGGAGTTCATAGGCTGGTTCGCATTTCTCCTTTTGATGCCAATAAAAAAAGACATACTTCTTTTGTCTCGGTGTTTGTGTATCCAGAACTTGAAGAAGATGTTGAAATTGACATAAACCCTGCTGATTTACGCATTGATGTGTATCGAGCCTCGGGTCCGGGTGGGCAAGGAGTGAATACCACAGATTCTGCTGTGCGGATTACCCATATTCCTACTAAAATTGTGGTTCAATGCCAAAATGAACGTTCGCAACATAAAAATAAAGCAACAGCGATGAAAATTTTAAAAGCGAAACTCTACGAACTCAAAAAACAAGAGGAAGAGGCTAAACTGGGTGCCCTTCATAAAGAGAAAAAAGATATTGCGTGGGGCAGCCAAATTCGTTCCTATGTTCTACATCCTTATAGGATGGTGAAGGACCATCGCACCAAACATGAAACTTCTAATGCCGATGATATTTTAGAAGGAAATCTGGACGCCTTCATCGAAGCCTATCTTTTGACTAAGAAGTAAATGTACCCGTCCTCTTTAAAGTGTACGAGAACGCAAATCGATTAGTTCTTTATAGCGATGTTTCAGATCATCTGATAGAAAGCTTGAGTCAATAATTTCTTTCATACTGGGAATGGCTCTATGTAGTCTCAAAAAGCTATTTTCCATTGCTTTGGGTGGAATGTTTAATTTTCCCCCCATGACTATAAAGTCTGTGCGTTTAATTTTTGATTTTTTTCCATTAATTGTGAGGGCCATTTCCTCAAGGTCTTTGATGGGCATGAGTTTTGTAGAAATTAAATCATAAGCAGGAGAAAGAACAATCTCTCCATCCTCTTTTGTTATTAAAGAGAAATTTTTCAGGTGCATATCGGCGTTTCCTGTGAGGAATGAGAATAGGTTTATATCGAAGAAGGTCACTGCATCTAAACCAGAGTTAGATGAATATTTAAGAATAATTTTTCCCGCTTTTTCCGTTGATGTGCTGTATTTTGATTCCGTTAAAAGCTCACTTAATTGGCAGAAATCTTCTACTGCGATTTTCTCCCCTTTTTTTCCGCGATCAAAACGACGAGTGACATAAGCTAATTCTTGAGACTTAAGCCGGATAAGGCCATGGGCTGCTGTTTGAATCCCAGCGGCTTCGGCCATGTGCATGGTTGCATCTTCTACGATTGCTATATCAGGGAAGCGTGGACTTGGCGGTTTTAAAATAAATCCTCCCCACAATCCGACAATCATAAGTCGATGTTTCAAATCATTTTTATTTTTTTCCAGATCAACTGAAACTTTGGGTTGAACACCTGTGATGCCGAGGTGGCGACTGAGTGTTTCTTTGGCGAGCTCCTCCAATTGTTCTAAACCAAAGTTGACGATGGGTGGGGCATCTGTTCCAAATAACTTCTTGCTGCAAGAAGTGTGGTAATGATCAAGCTCTGGCGACCCCGAGTTTAATTCTAATTTTTTGTAGCAACCCAGACAATTTTTTTGTTTTTTCATGAGTCTTTGTCCGAAGTGACCACGCTTACATTTCCGACACAATCTTTGCACGCAAGGAGTAGCAAACTCATCCTGTCTCTTGGATTAATCTTCCAATTGTCGGTGATGATATTGAGTAACCAACCCTCCGGAATTAATCCGTCAAAAAAAGGAATCATGGTTTTTTCTTTATAGGGCTCACTTCGAAGTGGAAGAGTGAGGCTTACAGGTTTTGTTCCAGGCATCTCGAGATAAGTTTTTTCATAAGTAAAAATAGTGAAGCCTTCACGTTCTTCGATCATTCCCACAAAATGTGTGTCCACAAAAACTCGTCCACGCTTATAACCCTGAGATTTAGTCATTCTCTATCTCTCGTTTTATTTGAACCGGTCCGACCGTATGACCAAAGAGACGAAGGACTTGGTCGACTTTATCTAATCGTAGAGTCTTCTTATTGTTTTCTAGCTCTCGAATAAAACGAAGACCGACTCCTGCTCGCTCAGCCAGTTCAGGCTGGGTTAATTTGGATTGCTTTCGTTTTTTTTTGATAAATTCAGCTAATTCTTTCACATCTTTATGATACCCAATCGGGTATAATTCGTCAAGTTTATATTAAAATTATACCCGATTGGGGTTAGTAAATAATAATTAATATAAATTATACCTGATCGGGTATGAAAAATAATAAAGAAAATAATAAGGATGACTTAGCTCATCGTTTTTTTACTCACGAGGTTCTCCTTGCATTGTTGTTCGGATTCTTCTAAAAAATAAGCATGGAAGAACAAAGGCTTACAAAGCTTGAGAAGATCAAAAAAAGTGGGGCAAATCCTTATCCCAATCATTTTCGTCCCACACATACAGCAGCTCAGATCTTCGTTTCTTATGGTGATTTGGAAGGAGAGGCTTTAGAAAAAAAATCTTCTTCTGTGAAATTGGCTGGGCGTATTTTAGCCTTACGAAGCTTTGGGAAAGCTGCTTTTGTTCACATTCAAGATCGAACAGGAAAAATTCAAGCTTATATCGCTAAAGATACTGTGGGAGATTCTGTTTTTGCATTTTTTGCTGAAGCGATAGATATCGGAGACATTGTGGGGGTAGAAGGAACTTTATTTCGAACAAAAACAAAAGAGCTCACCCTTAAAGCTACGGTCATTCAACTTTTGGCAAAAAGTCTTCATCCGTTGCCTGAAAAATGGCATGGTCTGACAGATGTCGAGATTCGATATCGCCAACGGTACTTAGATCTCATTGTGAATCCCAAAGTCCGAGAAATTTTTCAAAAACGCTCTCAGATTGTTCAACACGTTCGACAATTTTTTTTAGATCGGGAGTATTTAGAAGTAGAAACTCCCATGATGCATCCCATTGCCGGAGGTGCCTTGGCCAAGCCTTTTGTGACACATCACAATACCTTGGATATGGACCTTTACCTTCGGATTGCTCCAGAGCTCTATTTAAAACGTCTCCTTGTGGGTGGATTTGAACGTGTGTTTGAAATAAATCGAAATTTTAGGAATGAAGGCATTTCAATTCAACACAATCCTGAATTTACCATGATTGAGTTTTATGAGGCCTATGCCACCTTCGAAAATTTTATCACTTTGACGGAAGAGTTGGTTTGCTCTTTAGCCACAAAACTTTTGGGTAAAGAAGAAATGACTTATCAAGAGCAGGTTCTTAAATTCCAAAGACCTTGGGCACGTTATACGGTGAAAGAAGCCATTCTTAAATTTTCTGAGTTTAAAGAAGAAGATTTGGAAGATTCTAAAAAAATTATTTCTTATTTGGAAAAGCAAAATATTTCGTTACCCTTGCAAAGAGATCTAGGACATTTGTGGACAGCACTTTTTGAAGCCAAGGTAGAAGAAAAACTTATTCAACCTACATTTATTTATCATTATCCGTTGGTGGTGTCTCCTTTGTCTCGAAAAAATGAAAAAGATCCACTTTTTGTGGATCGATTTGAACTGTATATGGTGGGACGAGAAATGGCCAATGCTTTTTCCGAGCTAAATGATCCCCTGGATCAAAAAGAACGTTTTTTAAAACAAGTTCAGGAACGCAAGGCTGGCGATGAAGAATCTCACGAAATGGATGAAGATTTTGTTCGAGCGTTAGAATATGGGATGCCTCCTGCGGCAGGAGAAGGTATTGGGATTGATCGCCTGGTGATGCTTTTTACGGATTCTCCGTCCATTCGAGATGTCATCTTATTTCCACAGCTGAGAAAGGAAAAATCAGATTCTTGAGGTTGCCCTTTTTTTTAATTGAAGCACAAATTGCTTTTCGCCAACTGTTTCAAGGTGTGGGGCTCCGATTTACGGCTTGGATTACCCTTCTGGGTGTTGGATTGGGAGCGATGTCTTTGATCCTGGTGCTCTCCGTTATGAATGGCTTTGAAAAAGAACTTCAAAGAAACATTGTTAGAAGTGAGTCTCATCTTCTTTTGTATCGAAAAGAAAAAGGGATTGAAGGCTGGCAAGAGCTTCAGAAAAAAATCAAGGAGGCAGATCCTACCGTTATAGAGGTTCTTCCCATGACGTATAATGAAGTTCTTTTTATTCATGAGGGACGTGTGCAAGGAGGTGTTTTAGAAGGAGTCGATCCCAAAACATCTTCTGTCATTGAGGCGTTGAAAACCAAAGATCTTTCTCAAGAAGGAGCCTATATAGGGGAAGAGTTGGCGCGTAAATTACATGTTACAGCAGGGGGGCGAGTTAAAATTTTGCTTTCCAGCGGTCAAGAGCGCATTCCTCCTCGTATGATGTTTTTAAAAGTATTGGGAATTTTTGACTCAGGGCTCTATGAATATTCTTCTCGCTATGCGTATGTCAATTTAGCCTTTACTCAAAAAAACTTGGGATGGGAAAAGCGAGTCTCAGCCTTTAAAGTGAAAATTCTAAATCCACAGCAAGCCCGGGATGTAGCGCGAAGGATTCGTGCCCATATTCATTTTCCTTTCTTCATTCGAACGTGGATGGACATGAATCGTAATATCTTTATTGCGTTAAAAATTGAAAAAGTAGTGCTTGCACTTATTTTAAGCGCCATCATTATGATTGCGATCTTTAATGTGGTGAGTAGTCTCATTATGATTGTGATAGAAAAGATGAAAGAAATTTCAATTTTAAAGGCTATGGGCATGGGGCGGATGCGTGTTGGAAAAATATTTTTGTGGCAGGGAGGATTTTTGGGAATGATGGGCAGCTGTTTGGGCATTGGATTGGCGTGGGTGGGATGTGAAGTACTTTCGTATTCCCATCTCATTAAATTAAGTCCGGATATTTACTATCTTTCATATTTGCCTGTTGAAATGCGATGGCAAGAAGGTATGTGTGTGGGTGTAGGCATTGTGGGGATATCTTTGCTTGCATCTTTTTATCCGGCCTATCGAGCAGCGAAGCTTTTTCCTGTGGAAGGCATTCGATATGAGTGAAGTCATTTTAAAAACAGAAAAACTTTCCAAATCCTTTTGGTTGGGTAAACAAGAAATTCAGGTTCTCAAAGATGTGACCTTTCAAGTTAATCATGGAGAAATGGTTTCGATTGTAGGAGCTTCTGGAGCAGGTAAAAGTACACTGCTTCATATGTTAGGAGCCTTAGATCGGCCTTCGGGGGGAGAAGTATTTTTTGAAGGGGCATCCTTATTTACAAAAAGAGAAAAGGAGCTCGCGTTTTTTAGAAATCAAAAAATTGGTTTTGTATTTCAATTTCATCATTTGCTTTCTGAATTTACGGCCTGTGAAAATGTGATGATGCCTGCTTTGATTTCCGGTCTAAAAAAGAAGGAAGCACAGGACCGTGCGTTTCAAAAACTCAAAGAAGTTGGGCTTTCTCACCGAACGTTGCATCGTCCTGGAGAGCTTTCGGGAGGTGAGCAGCAACGTGTGGCCATTGCCAGGGCGCTGATTTTAAATCCAGTACTACTTTTGGCAGATGAGCTGACAGGGAATTTGGATACGAAGACTGGAGAGCACATCCAAGACCTTTTACGTGAGCTCAATCACGCCTATCAGATGACAATGATTATTGTAACGCATAACAAGGCTTTGGGTGAAAAAATGCCCAAGCGATTTCAAATTGTGGATGGTTGTCTACTATCTTAGAGGACATTCAATTTTCCCTTTACAAAAATAGGGCTGTTTGCTAAGCTCCGAAGGTTTTAGTGTCAAAAACATGAGTTATATTAAGAAGTTAGAAAAATATCATAGCCGCAGATGCGGCCATGGAATCCAACTAGTGCTGGTTTTTTGTCTTTTGGCTTTGCCTTTGCCCTTGTGTTTGCCATCTTATGCCCAATCCTCAAAGATTCTAAAAATTACGATTGAAGGGAATCGTCGGGTTGAGAAAGATGCCATTTTAAATCAAATGCAAACCAAAACTGGGCACGTTTATAGTCCCACAGAAGTTCGGACAAGCATTGAGAATATCTATAAGTTGGGTTTTTTTGAAAATATTGAAGTAGAGCTCAAAGAAGAACCCCAAGGCGTAGTGCTCCTGTATCGTATTCAAGAAAAGCCTGCCATTCGAAAAATCGTATATGAGGGATATAAAAAGATAGGACTTTCAGATATTCAAGAAGTTGTAAAAATGAAGGAATATTCTATTTTAAATTTAAATGCCATTAAGGAAGCCAAAGAAAAAATATTAAAACTCTATGAACAAAAAGGTTTTTTTCTTGCTCAAGTTCAACACACATTGGTGATGGATCCTAAAACAAATGAAGCAGATTTAACCTTTCAGATTGAAGAGCTCGATAAAGTAAAAATACGAGAAATTCATTTTATTGGAAATCATATTTTTTCTGATGATGAACTTAAGAGTGTTATACAAACCAAAGAGCGTGGACTCTTTTCATGGCTTACGAAGAGCGATAATTATCAAGAAGAAGTTTTAAAAGGAGATCTCGAAGCGCTTACGTATTTTTATCATATCAAAGGGTATATCCAAGTTAAAATTGATCCGCCTCAAGTGACTATTTCTCCTGATAAACAGTGGATTTACATTGCGATTCCTATGGAAGAAGGGGACCCTTACCAAATTGGGACAATTGATTATGGTGGACAGTTGTTATTTTCGAAAGAGGAACTAAAAAAAGAAAGCAAAGTTGAGCCCAATACTCTTTTTAACCGTGATTTGTTAAGACAAGAAGTGCTGCGATTGGCGGATAAATATAAAGATGAGGGCTATGCGTTTGCTAACGTCAATGTGCGTTCCAATATTCATGACAATATAAAGAAAGTTGATCTGGTATTTGATTTTGAAAAAGGCCAAAAAGTAAATATTGGAAATATTAATGTTTCTGGAAATAGCCAAACGCGAGATAAAGTAATCCGACGAGAGCTTTCTATCCATGAAGGGGATCTCTACAATGAAACTCAGTTAAAAAAGAGTATCGATAAGGTACGTGCCCTTGGGTATTTTAGTGAAGTGACATACACCAAACCGCAGGGGAGTTCTTTAGATACTCTAGATGTCGATATTTCTGTGAAAGAACGATCGACCGGTGCTTTAACGATGGGAGCTGGATGGAGTACAGTGGAAGGGATTATTGCCAATGCCCAAGTTTCTCACAACAATCTTTTTGGGCGAGGCCAAGCGGTTGCTCTGAATGCCCAGATTGCAGGAACAAAGAACACGATTTTTAGTTTTAGTTTTACGGAGCCTTATACATTGGATACCCATTGGAGCAGTGGATTTGATGCATACAATGTGAAAACCCACACTCTTGATTTCGATGAGAAAAAAACAGGGGGCGACATTCGGGGGGGGCATCCTATTGGAGAGAATATGAACGCCTATGGAACGTATAAACTGGAAAATATTAATTTAGATAATGTAGCTTCTGGGCGAGAGGATCTCATTCAAGGGGCCGGGATCATTAGCTCAGTGATTGGAACCTTTGTGTATGATACGAGAAACAATCGTTTTGAACCCACTCAGGGATTATATGATTCGTTTTCGACAGAATTTGCGGGTGTGGGAGGGGATCATCATTTTATAAAACCCATTGCCAACAGTCGTTTTTACACCCCTGTGTTTTTAAATGGGACGTTTCGAGTGAATGCGGAAGCGGGGCTTTTGGTTCGAACAACGTCTAAATTGCCGCCGACTTCCGAGCGTTTTTATTTGGGAGGCGTGAATTCTTTACGAGGATATCAGCCCTTTTCTTTGGGAACAAAAAAGTTAGATAAAAATGGAAAAGAGGTTTTGGTGGGAGGAGATCGAGAGGTTTTTAGTAATGTGGAGTATGAGATTCCATTGGTATCTTCTATGGGAGTTAAAGGAGTTTTATTTTATGATGTTGGGTCTGCGTTTGAAGGATTAGATATAGGAAGAATTCGACAAGATGTGGGGTTTGGATTTCGATGGTTTTCACCGTTTGGGCCGTTACGGGTTGAGATTGGATTTCCAATCCTTCCCAAGGCCGGTGAGAAAAAACAAGTGGTGCAATTTGCCATTACACCACCGTTTTAAAAGATGGCAAAAAGGAGAAGGAAGTCTATGATCAAAAATATATTTTTAGGTGTGGCAGTCGGTCTTTTTATTTTTTCCAATGGAGGGTTTGCTCAGAGTGCTCCCACGGGAAGTGTAGGCATGAAAATTGCGTTTGTGGATGTTCAACAAGCCATTCAGTCTGTGAAGGCAGGAAAAGAGGCTAAAAAACAAGTAGAAAAAGAGGTTGCCAAACGCAAAAAAGTTTTAGATAAAATGCGTGAAGATATTGATAAGCTCGAAGCTGATTTTAAAAAGCAAGAACTTGTTTTAAGCGAAGACTCCAAGCAGAAAAAAAGAGCAGACTACACGCAAAAAATACAAGAACTACAAGCGCAAGTTGCTAAAAATCAGCAAGAAATGCAGCAAGAAGAACAAAAACTGCTCGACCCCCTCCTGAAAAAAATGAGCGATGTATTAAAGAAGCTCGCCAAAGAAAAAGGCTATGACATGGTTGTTATGAAAGGAGCCCTTTTGTATGCGGAAGATCAGCATGATTTGACGGATGTGCTCATTAAAACCTTTGATAAGGAGTACAGGTAATGGCACCTCTAAAAAGCACCCATCTGCTTCGTTGCCCTCGTCGCGTCTCCCTCAACGTACTGCTCAAGTACGCCTCGGTCGCCGCTTCTCGGGCGCCTTGCACCTGGGCACTTTTTAGAGGTGCCGGAAAATAAAAATGTTTAAAAGTCTGACAGCTTTAGAAATTAGGAACTATCTTCCCCATCGCTATCCGTTTTTGTTGGTAGATAAAATTGAGGAAGTCATCCTTAGTTCTACGTCTCCTGTAGGAGATCGAATTATAGGATATAAAGCTGTAACACAAAATGAGCCTTATTTTATGGGACATTTTCCTGAACAGCCGGTCATGCCTGGAGTATTGATTTTAGAAGCTCTGGCGCAAACAACAGCTCTTTTAATTTTTTATCACATTCCTACAGCCGTCAAAACTCAGTATCTTTATTTAACAGGGATTGATGGGGCTAAGTTCCGGCATCCTGTGTTTCCAGGAAGTCTGTTGCGGCTTGAGTCTGAAATTAAAAAAATACGAGGTCAGAAATTTTGTGTGGTAGAAGCGAAAGCGTTCTTAGTGAATAAAACAGAGAGTGAGTTGGTGGCTCAGGCACAGATATCATCAGCTTTTGTATCTAAAGAAAAGGAGAAGTTATGATTCATCCCTCTGCTGTCATTCATCCTGAAGCTAAAGTGGCGCACGATGTGGAGATTGGGCCTTGTGTAGTGATTGAAAAAGGAGTTGAAGTGGGTGAGGGAACGCGTATTAAAGCCCACTCTGTTTTAGAAGGTCCTCGTTTGGTGATTGGAAAACAGTGTGAAATAGGGCCCAATGCCAATCTTAAAAGCTATACAACATTAGGCGACCACAATAAGATTTTTCCATTTGCGTGTATTGGTGGGGAACCTCAAGATCTTAAGTTTAAAGGAGAAGAATCTACTTTAGAAATTGGTTCTTATAATACATTTCGAGAGGGAGTTACGGTAAATCGAGGGACAGCTCATGGCGGTGGAGTGACCAAAATTGGAAATCACACTCTTTTAATGGCTTATGTTCATGTGGCCCATGATTGTGTCTTGGGTGACCATGTTATTTTAGCAAATAATGTGGGTTTGGCTGGACATGTTACGATTGAAGATCACGTTATTTTAGGGGGTATGGTTGGAATAAGCCAATTTTGCAGAATTGGAAAATTTGCTTATGTGGGGGGATTTACAGCAACGAATAAAGATATCCCTCCTTTTATGCTTGCTAATGGAAGTCTTCAGGGAGTTGGGCTTATTAATTTAAAAGGGATTAATTCAATTGGTTTGAAACGTCATGGAGTCAGCAATGAAGTGATCCAAGATTTAAAAGGAGCCTTTAAAATTTTAGTGATGAGCGATCTAACGTTTCAAGATGGCTTAGCAAAAATAAAACAGGAATTGATAAAAACTCCTGAAGTAAAATATTTGGTCGAGTTTATTGAAGGCTCAAAACAAGGTGTTTTGGGGCGAACCAGGGAAAGCCATGTCGAAGAAACTCAACATAGCCGTGATCGGCGCGGGATATCTCGGGAACTTCCACTCTGAAAAATATTTTCAGCATTCTGCTATTCAATTGGTGGGAGTAGCCGATATCCGAGAAGAGCGTGCCAAAGAAATTGCGGAAAAATATAGTACCTCTTATACGACGGATTATCGCACATTCTTACGTGATAAAAACGTAGATGCTGTGAGTGTTACAACCCCCACCGATACCCATTATGAGGTTGCTCGCTCCTGTTTAGAAGCCGGCATAGATGTTCTCATTGAAAAACCTATTACGCATAAAGTTTGGCAAGCGGAAGAGTTGGTCCGATTGGCGCAAGCACAAGGCAGAATTTTACAAGTAGGGCATTTGGAGCGATTTAATTCAGCGATTCAAAAATTAGGGACATTTTTAACCCATCCTTTATTTATTGAGTGTCATAGACTTCATCCTTTTATTCAACGAGGAACAGAAGTGGATGTTATTTTAGATCTCATGATTCATGATTTGGATATTATTTTAAGTATCGTTCGTTCGGATATCTCTAAAATAGATGCGGTGGGAGTGGCTGTTCTTTCATCTCTGATAGACATCGCCAATATTCGTCTTCAATTTGAAAGTGGATG
>JAHFEZ010000028.1 GCA_023248265.1 Deltaproteobacteria bacterium | reverse complement strand
CTGAGATGCGCTCAAAGTCTTCAGCTTTGTCTTCTACAATTAATATTTTTGCCATACCTCTATCCTCCTTCAACATCCATGTACCCTATCGGAAGCTTCTCATTAAAACTTTAATGAGAAAGTCGTCCCTGAAAAACCCCCACCTGCTGCGTTGCCCTCATCGCGTCTCCCTCAACGTACTGCTCAAGTACGCTTCGGTCGCCGCTCCTCGGGCGCCTAGCATCTGGGGATTTTTGAGGGACGACTACTCTAATCTTAACAACTGACAAACTTATTTTTTAAAGTAGGGGGAGAGTCTTTTGTAGGTTTTATCGAGTCCTTCAGAAATAACTTTGGAGTGTGTCAAAACAGGCATGAAATTGGTATCTCCAAACCATCGAGGGACAATATGAGCGTGTAAATGTTTTTCAATCCCAGCTCCTGCAGCTTTTCCCATATTCATTCCAATATTAAATCCTTCAGGCTTAAAAACTTTTTGAAGGATTTCTACTGTTTTTTGTTTGACCAAAAAAAGATCTAATCCTTCTTCTGAACTCAGCTCTTCAAGTCGGCTCACATGGCGTTTAGGCACTACCAGCAAGTGACCATTGCTATAAGGAAATTTATTTAAAATGACAAAGGATAGAGGTGTTTGAGCTAAAATTAAAACCTTGGCCAAATCCTTTTTTTTAGGATAAAGGCAAAAAATACATCCTTTTTCTTTTTTGTTCCGAATGTTTTGAATATATTCAATGCGCCATGGGGCCCACAATTGCTGCATACATCCTTCCTCAAGATGCAGAAAGAGGCATCACATATAGAAGAGGAGAAAAAGTATTTTCACGAGTTAAAAAATTATGAATCAGACTCGTTGTCGTTTCACCCAAAAAATATTTCCACAAAGGCATCTTTTCTTTCGGAGGATAAACCAGCTCTGGCTTTCCCTTGATCCCTGCTAATTCTTTTGCAACCTCGATCGCATCTTGAAAATTTCCCAGCTGATCCACCAGTCCTAATTTTTTAGCTTCTTCTCCTGTAAAAACTCTCCCATCGGTCACGGTTGCTATATCCGCCTGAGCAATTTTTCTTTCGGACATAACAACATTTTTAAATTGTTCGTGTACCCCTTTTACAAGATGATTTAAGATCTCTTTTTCATCTGCTTCCATGGAACGAAAAGGAGATCCTACATCTTTATAGCGCCCACTTTTAATAACAGTGTGATCCATCTTGGCCCACTGATACAGTTTTTGGAGATTTGCAAATTCCATAATAACCCCGATACTTCCTGTCAGCGTTCCTGGATTTGCAATAATCTTATCTGCTCCACACGCAATGTAATAGGCACCAGACGCTCCCAGGGATCCAAAAGAAACCACTATTTTTTTTGAACTTCTCATCTTTTTAAGCTCACTATAAATCTCTTGAGAAGCCCCTACCACTCCTCCAGGAGAATCAATGCGAACGATCACCGCCTTCACATGATCTAATTCTTTAAATTTTTGAAGAGTTTTTAAAACAGCATCTGAATCATAGATAACCCCTTCGATTTTCACAATTCCAATGCTATCTGATTTTGAAATAAAGGAAGGTTTTTCTCCCCAAAAAGAAAAGACTAAAACTGTCACAAACACAATGGCTAGAATAAAAAAGACACCTATAATGGCTAGAAAAATCAAAAGAGGATTCCTCATAAAAGTTTATTCTTTGTCTTTATCTTTATCTTCGTCGTCTGTTTTGGAATCTTTTCCAATGGCATGCTTAAGCTTTTGAATAAGTCCTTCTTTGGCAAAAATATCTCCTAATTTTTTCTTAGATTCTTTCTTGCCATCGGTAACATACTTTGCGATGCTTTCTTTTTCTTCTTTCATCGTTAGGGACTTGATACTGAGAGAAATTTTTCTTTCTCGATTATCAATGCCTAATACTTCTGCCCGAATCGTATCCCCTACCTTATAGAGTGATTTGGGATCTTCAGAACGCTCCTTGGTAATTTCTGAAATGTGGACCAAGCCTTCTACATAAGGGGCCACAGAAACAAAAAGTCCAAAATCAACCACTTTCGACACTTTTCCTTCAATGACAGCACCTTTTTTAAGACTTTTCTCAACATCTTGCCATGGATCTTTTTCAAGCTGCTTAATCCCCAAAGAAAATTTTTCATTCTCAGGATCAATATTTAAAACCACCACCTCAAGCTCATCCCCCTTTTTATAGTGTTCTTGGGGACGTATATTCTTTTGTGTCCACGAAATATCTGAAACATGCACCAAGCCATCCATCCCTTCTTCAACCCCGACAAAAATTCCAAAATCCGTTACATTTTTAATCTGACCCTTAATTCGCGTTCCAGAAGGATATTTCTTTGCCAAGAGTTCCCATGGATTTTCCATCGTTTGTTTAAGTCCTAAAGAAATCCGGCGATTCACGGCATCAATTTCTAAAACTTGAGCATCTACTTCCTGTCCCAGGGTAACCACTTGCGAAGGATGCTTAATTTTTTGCGTCCAAGACATCTCTGAAACGTGAATCAACCCTTCTACTCCTTTTTCAATTTCTATAAAAGCACCATAATCGGTAAGACTCATGACTTTGCCTTTGATACGATCGGCCACGCGATATTTATATTTTACTTGATCCCATGGGTCTGGCTGAATTTGCTTTAGCCCCAAAGAAACGCGTTCCTTCTCATGGTCATATTGTAAAATCTTGACTTGAAGCGTATCCCCCACAGATAAAATTTCCGAAGGATGCTTGAGGCGCCCCCAAGACATATCGGTAATGTGCAAAAGTCCATCGATGCCTCCCAAATCAATAAAGGCACCATATTCTGTAATATTCTTAACTGTTCCTTCAACCGTCTTTCCTTCTTCTAAAGTCCCCAACAAGGTATGCTTTTTTTCAACTCTTTCTTGTTCCAAAACCTCTCTTCTGGATAAAACCACATTGCCTCTTTTTTTGTTGAGCTTAATGACTTTAAATTTATAACGGCGGCCTACATATTGACCCAGATTTTTAGGTGGACGAAGATCTACTTGAGAGGCAGGCACAAATGCTCTCACCCCAATATCAACAGAAAGCCCCCCTTTAACTTTATCTAAAACAAGACCTTCAACTAAGTGGCCTTCGTTGGCAGCTTTGACAATTTGATCCCAAGCTTCTAAGGCTTCCGCTCTCTGGCGAGAGAGTTGAACAAACCCTTCATCTGTTTCAATTCTTTCTAAATAGACAGGAAACTTATCGCCTTCTTTGACGTGAACTTCTCCTTTTTCATCACGAAATTCACGAACGGGGATTTGACCCTCAGACTTATATCCGATGTCAATGAGGACGGTATCTTTGGTAATTTGAACAACAGTTCCTTCGACAATTTCTCCTTCAATGAAATGACGACCCTTCAAACTTTCTTCAAATAACTCCTTAAAACTTTTCTCCTTATTGTCAACCATTAACAAACTTAAAAAAACCTCCTAAAATAAAAATTTCCCTCTTTAATCAAGGGATTAGATTTGCATAGATGTACTAAACTTACTTACTCTTGTCAAGGATATCGAATGCGTGAGGTAATTCCCAGCTTATCTTGACATAGCAGGCATTTCCAACTATTGAATTAATATATAAAAAGTATTCAAGAAATAGCATCCTATATTGGAGCTCCTATTTGTGGCAATAAAGATCTGCTCATTTCTGGCATTGCTTCTTTCGATATTGCCACAGAAAAAGAGTTAACCTTTATCTCTCGTCCCTCTATGCTAGAAAAAACAAAAGCATCTGTTGTCATTTGTTCCGAAGAATTAAAAACAAATAAAACCCTTCTCCTTTCAAAAAATCCAAAACTTGCTTTTGCAAAAGCTCTGGAGCTCTTTGATCTCCCCCTAGAAGTAAAAGCGGGCATTCACCCCCAGACATGGGTAGAAGAGGGAGTAGAGATTGATCCTTCAGCCACACTTTATCCTTTCGTTTCCATTCGAAAGGGGGCGAAGATTGGCAAAAATGTAGTTGTGTATTCTGGAGTATATATTGGACACGAAGTTTTTATAGATGAAAATTGTATTATTTATCCTAACGCTACAATTTTGCCCAAAACAAAAATTGGAAAACGTGTCATCATTCATTCAGGGTGTGTTGTTGGAGATGATGGATTTGGATATGTTTGGGATGGAACAAAACATTATAAAACACCTCAAATTGGAAAAGTGATTATTGAAGATGATGTAGAAATTGGAGCCAATACCACTATCGATCGTGCAACGATGGGTGAAACACGAATTAAAATAGGCACCAAAATTGATAATTTGGTACAAATTGGCCATAACGTTGAAGTCGGAGCTCACTGTATTTTATGTGGCCAAGTGGGACTCGCTGGAAGTTCTAAAATTGGTGATGGTTCCATGCTCGGAGGACAATCAGGAGTAGGAGATCATATTCATTTAGGCCCCATGAATAAAATAGCTGCTCAGTCTGGGGTTGTCATGGGAGATACGAAAGCCAATGAAACGCTCATGGGATTTCCTGCCATGCCTGCTTTCGACTATTTAAGAGCTGTTTCCTTATGGAAAAAACTTCCTGAAATGCAAAAAACAATCAAACGACTTGAAAAAGAAATAGAAGAATTAAAGAAGAATCACTCAGGTCAACAGTGAGCGATTATATAATCGCACACTCTTTGAATCACAGGCACAGGTGTCGAAGCACCCGCAGTCACCCCTAAAACTTCTACGCCCTCAAACCAAGAAAAATCAATTTCTCGCTCATGTTCGATTTCATGGCTTTTGGGCTGAATCTCCTTACAAATTTTAGTAAGCTTTTTGGTATTAGAACTTTCCTTTCCACCAATAATAACCATGCAATCGACTTGGCGCGCTGTTTCTGCCGCTTCTTCTTGGCGGACCTTGGTCGCATCACAAATCGTGTCATGCGTTTTTACTTCTGGAAAGCGTTTTTGGGCAGCCTCCACCATCGCTTGGAAAACACTCAAAGGAATGGTTGTTTGAGCAATGAGCCCTACTTTTTGATCAGAAGAAAGCTTTTCTAAATCTTTAGGCTCCATCGTCACCATATGAGGTCCAGAGGTAAAACTTCTCACACTTTTCATCTCAGGATGCTTTTCATCTCCAACAATCACCACAAAATATCCCTGACGACTAAAACGCCGGGCATAGTTTTGAGACTTCTTCACAAAAGGACATGTCGCATCCACGACTTCCAGTCCTTTGACCTTCGCTTCTTCATAATATGGAAGGGGCACCCCATGAGACCGAAACACAACCGTTCCTTCTTCAGCTTCTTTTAAATCTGAAATAACCTCCACCCCTTTATGCTGAAAATCTTCTACAACTTCTGGATTATGAACTAAAGGTCCTAGGCTTACAATTTTATGACGCGACTGTTCGTGAACTGTTTGATGGGCCATATCGATCGCACGCTCAACACCCCAACATACGCCTGCATTTTTAGGAACAATAATTTTCATGTATTTTGTCCTGAAATTTTTTATACATTTCTTCCACCACTTGGTCAATGGTCATCCAAGTCGTATCTATTTCAATGGCATCTTTTGCTTTTTTTAAAGGGGCTAGGGCTCTTTGACGATCCTCTCGATCGCGTTTTTGAATTTCTTTTTCCACGTTCTTTAAAGAAGATTTTTTATCTGTTCGCTTAAGCTCCAAATACCTTCTTTTCGCTCTCTCCTTGAGAGAGGCCACCAAGAAAAACTTAAGTTCTGCTTTCGGAAACACGACCGTTCCCAAATCCCGCCCTTCCGCAACAATTCCACCCTGTTCACCCAAATGTCTTTGATGCCAAAGAAGCCCTTTACGAACCACAGGCAATTTCGAATAGCGAGAAGCCAAAAGACTCATGTGAGGAGTTCGAATGGCACGGGTCACATCTTTTCGATTTAAATACACTTTTTGTTTTCCCTTTTCTTTTTTAAATAAAATAGAGGTTCGCTGACATAACCAACGTATCTCTTGAAAGTCTGTAGGAGGAATATTTTTCTCATGCGCTGCCAAAGCAATGGCTCGATATAAAGCTCCCGTATCTAAATAAAGATAATGGAGCCGCTTGGCCAAACGTTGGCTTACTGTACTTTTTCCAGCTCCGGCAGGCCCATCAATGACAATGGTGAGCTTTTTCATACTATTGAAGGGTAGAAAGAGTTTGTAAAAAGCTGGGGAAGGACTTTGAGATACAATCGATAGAATCAATTTCTGTCTCTCCCTCTGCAATCATTCCAGCTAAAATGAGGGTCATAGCAACCCGATGGTCTCCATAACTTTTAACCAAAGTCCCTTGAAGACGGGTCGGCCCCTCAATCACCCATCCATCTTCACGTTCTTCGATGTGAGCTCCCATACGACCCAGTTCCTGAGCCATGGCAGTAATACGATCAGATTCTTTAACTCTCAACGCTTTGGCATCTGAAATATGAGTTTCTCCTTGAGCCTGAGTTGCCAGAAGAGCTACCAAAGGAAGCTCATCAATCGTGCGCACGCTTAAAGCTCCAGAAACTTTTATCGCCGTCAAAGACGAAGAAGAAACTTCGATAGAACCTGTCGGCTCAAAAGACTCCTTAGTCTCTTCTGCCCTATCCTTTGAAAGATGAAGCGAAGCCCCCATAGAAGACACACACTCTAAAAATCCCATACGCGTGGGATTGAGTCCCACAGAAGAAATTTCAAGTTTTGAATCAGGAAGTAACAGAGCCAAAGCGATCAAGAAAGAGGCTGAAGATAAATCCCCTGGAACCTCTATCGATCGTGCTTCTAGGGATGATCCTCGCAATTGAATTCTTCCTTCACTTAAAGAAATAGAAGCTCCAAAATACTGTAAAAGCCGTTCTGTATGATCACGCGTCAAAACTGTTTCTTTAATTTCTGTCACTCCTTGGGCATGCAGCCCTGCTAAAAGCAGAGCAGACTTGGTTTGAGCAGACGGTTGCCTGGGTTCACAAAAAATAGCGTGTAAGGGTTTTTGAGGAGGATACACATGAATAGGCGCATACTGATCTTCATGCGCCTGAAGATGCGCCCCCATGGACCGAAGAAGGCTAAGCAATTCACCGGTTGGACGACGAACCAAGGAACGATCCCCCGTCACCACAGAAGAAAATTTTTGAGCACTCAAAAGACCCATCAAAAGTCTGAGCGTCGTTCCAGAATTGGCCGCATCTAAAACATGTGAAGGTTTTTTGAGTCCCCAAAGCCCCTTTCCAATCACGCGCAATCCTTCTGGGTCTTCAAAGATTTCCACACCCATCATTTTTAACGCTCGAGCCGTGGCCAAACAGTCTTCAGATTTTAAAAAATTTTTAATGTACGAAGTCCCTTGAGCTAACGAGGCCAAGATCAAAGCTCGATGAGAAATGGATTTATCAGCAGGTGGCTGCCACCTCCTTTGCCGGCTCCTTTGAATGTTATGAAGTTTTGGAACTAAAAAGCTCATTTATTTTTTTCAAATCATCGGGAGTGTCTACCGCCCACGATTCATGTTGAGTGGTCACCACTTTGATTCGAACTCCATGCTCTAAAGCCCGCAGTTGTTCGAGTTCTTCTTCTTTTTCTAAGGCAGTGGGACTCCAGTGCGAAAAGTCTAAAAGCGTTTGTCTTTTAAATCCATAGATTC
The DNA here is from genome assembly GCA_023248265.1 of Deltaproteobacteria bacterium. Lineage (GTDB taxonomy): Bacteria > Bdellovibrionota > JACOXK01 > 2-02-FULL-40-11 > 2-02-FULL-40-11 > JACPST01. Next base: position 8,755 of record JAHFEZ010000028.1, on the reverse strand, counting down.
CTAAGTGTTTATGAACCCCACTTTTTTGGATCATGTCTAAAGAATGAGCTTCATAGAAATTAAGCCACTGAGGAACCTCTTTCCATATTTTTCTTTGAAAAGGAATGGGGGAGCGAGAAAAATAAAGAGCATATCCCTCTTGATCAGAAACTACCTTCACCACATTAGGATTTAAAAAATCCTCTTTGTTTTTAAACGCAATTTGAGCTGTACTCATCCATGCCCTATCAGAGTTAATGAGCACAGAAGCTACTTGGTCAATCAAGGCTGGAGAAATGAGGGGCTCATCTCCCTGGACATTGATAAAAATATCTGAAGAGACATTTTGAGCTACTTCTGCCATACGATCTGTCCCACTGTGGTGATGGGAGCTCGTCATCACAACCCGTCCTCCAAAGGAACGGACAGCTTCCTCAATACGCCCCTCCTCTGTAGCCACAAAAACATCATCCACCAAGGTCGCTTGAGAAGCTCTTTCATACACATGCTGGACCATCGGTTTACCAGCAATCAAAGCCAAAGGTTTACCTGGAAAGCGAGTTGAAGCATAGCGGGCAGGAATGACAACCGTAACCTTCATACAGGTTTTCCCGATTGATTCCCTTTAATAATATCTTGAATCAATTTTTTCTTAACACCCGCTCCATCTAAAATGAGATCGATAACTTCTCGTACAGCCCCCTCTCCCCCTTTTCGCTTGGCCACATAATCCACATATTTTTTGACATCTGGTACAGCATCGACTGGCACAGCTGAAAATCCAGCTCGCATCAAAATGGGAAGATCTAAAATATCATCGCCCACATAACACACCTCTTCATCTTTCAATTTATATTTTTTTAATAAATCTTCATAGGAATCCATTTTGTAAAGCTTATTTTGATAAATATCTTCAATCCCCAGTATTTCAGCCCGACGATTGATAATAGCCGTATTTCGTCCTGTGATCAGAGCAAATTTATAGCCCAACTTTCGTGCCAAGATAATTCCTGCTCCATCTTTGACATTAAATTTCATATACTCAAAGCCATCATGGCCAATCATGAGCCCCGCATCGGTTAAAACTCCATCAACATCTAAGATAATCATTTTTATTTTTTTAAGCTTATTTTTCATACATATCTCTCACATACGCTTCACGCATTTTCAAAAGCAAAGAACCCATAGGCTCTTTTTGATAATCCGGATATGTCCACGGAAAAGAATGAAACTGGCTATGCTTAAACATCAATGTCAAATCACCAAAGATCCCCTGTCCCAAATAAATTCGATGAGAAAAATTTTTCCCTGTCGCCAACACCAACTGTGAATCGTTTAGAGTTCCAGGGTCGATGTTGAGTGTACGCCGCCCATCTTCTTTTGCAAGACTATTTTCAATTTCATTCGTAAAAAGTTTTATTTCAACCAATTTTTCTCTTAAAATAAGATCCTTAAAACTAAAAAAAGAACGCCACAAGGGCTCTCCCATTTCTTTTGTATAATAATTTGTAAAGGTAAAAGGAAAATCAGATTCGCTAAAATCTATGACTCCAAATTTATTCTTTAACATTCCCCAAGCTTGCTCATAGGACTTGAGGTCTGCATAAATAATGCTGGTCACTAATTTTACAGGCTTAGGTTCTTTGGGAGTGCTCATGGTGAAAGGTAAAATTTGTCATGAAATTCTCCTTGAAATTCTTTAGGGTAATTCTCTTTTTTTCAATCTGAATATACTTTTTAAGTTCTGAAGAAGTCACCGTTGCTGTTCCTAGCTTTCCTACCACAACGCCAGCAGCAGTGTTGGCCAACACCACCGCCTCCCCTAAAGACGCCCCACAACATAAAGCTAAAGTTAAAACACTGACAACCGTATCTCCTGCTCCACTCACATCAAAAACTTCTTTAGCAAAGGTGGGGACCTTTAAAAACTCTCCTTCTTTTTTAAAAAGTGCCATCCCTTCGGCTCCTAATGTGACCACTAAGTTTTCACATTGAAGACGATGGATAATTTTTCTGCCCACTTCTTGAAGATCCTCTAAAGTCTCAATCGTTTTTTGTGCTGCAAAAGCTGCTTCTTTTTTATTAGGCGTAATGAGCGAAAACCCTTTATAGTACTCCATATTTTTTTCTTTAGGATCGATGGCTATCAGTTTTGGATTTTTTTGGTGAAGGCATCTCAGTTCATCTAAAAGCAAAGGGTGTACCAACCCTTTTCCATAGTCAGAAATAATTACAGCATCGAGTTGATTCCACTTTTTTCTTACATAGTGAAGAATCTTTTGGGTTGTTTGAGGCAAAATCACAGCCTTTGTTTCTGTATCAAACCGCACCACTTGTTGATGTCCTGCAACAATGCGCGTTTTTTTAGAGGTCGGTCGATGAGGTTCCACAATCAATCCTTCTACAGAAGCATCAATGTCTTTCAATTGTTTTTTAATGTGGGTAGAGGCTTCATCTTCACCGACAACGCCACAGAGAAAAACATGAGCTCCTAGAGTTCTTAAATTTCGAACCACATTTCCAGCGCCTCCCAACATTGAAGAATCCCTGGTGACTTCAACCACCGGCACAGGTGCTTCCGGACAAATCCTTTCTACCTGCCCCCAAATATAGCTATCCAAAATGACATCACCTAAAACCAAGACAGAAGGGCTTGAAAACTGTCCAACGATTCTCAGAAGACGAGAAGGTTCAATTTTTCTGAATGCAGTCATAAAAGATGTTCTTCAATCTGGCTTAAATTCAAAAGGAGGGCTCCTTTATTTCTATCCACCAGTTCTCTGGCTTTTGTTTCGGATTGCTTTCTCAAACCTTCCGAAGTTAAAAGTTTTCTTAAAGTCTCCTCTAATACATGGGCATTTTGAACTTCCATAGCTGCCTTTTCCTCCAAAAATTGATGCGCAATCGCCTTAAAATTTTCCATGTAAGGGCCAAAAAGAATGACTTTTCCTAGGGCTGCAGGTTCTAAAAGATTTTGGCCTCCATGGGAAGTTAAACTTTTACCCATAAAAACAACCGTTGCCAATGCATAATATTGAAGCAATTTTCCAATGCCATCAATGATCAAAATAGCATGGGGATTATGAATCCACTCAGATTGTCTCTGTTCAGACTCTAGAAGTGATTGAAAGTTGTACTGTCCCACCAACTGCTGGACTTCCGAAACACGTTCAGGATGGCGAGGCGCTAAAACCAGGCGTAAAAAAGGAAGTTCTTCAACCAATCTCTGATAACATTGAATCAAAATTTCTTCTTCCCCTGGATGTGTACTCCCACCCACGAAAATCATATGAGAGGTAACCCCAAACTGCTTTTTCAACTGAGAAGCTTTCATATGAAGCTCTGAATTATCTGTGGGGATTTCAAATTTTAAATTTCCTCCGACCTTCACACATTCTTGAGAGGCTCCCAAGCGAAGAAACCTGGCAGCATCTTCTGGAGTTTGACAAACGAGAATAGACAATTTCCTCAAAATAGGCTTTAGGAAAAAAACTATTTTAGAATATCCTCGAAAAGAACGATCTGAAAGTCTTCCATTCACGAGAGCCAAGGTTATTTTTTGGCGATGTGCCGCCCACCAAAAATTAGGCCAAATTTCTGTTTCAACCGCAATAAAAGAGATAGGACGCATTTGCTTCAATACGCGCTTAACACTCCAATAGAAATCCAAGGGGAAATAAAGAGGAATATCCTCTGAATGAAGTTTAGGTGTTATCCATTCTTGACCCGTCCGAGTGGTTGTTGAAAAAATAACAACTCTATCAAAATATTTCTCTTTAAAAGCCTTATAGAGGGGATAGATCGCCGAAGCTTCCCCCACAGATACCGCATGAAACCAAATCGTTTTTCCAATACGAACCTTGTTTCTTTTTTCCTTTGGAATAAAGCCCAGCCGTTCTGTCAACCCTGAACGATAACGTTTATGAAAAATCAGCTGAAATAAAAAATAAGGTACAGCCAAAAGAAAGCCTGCACTTAAAAATATGTTATACCAAAAAATCATCATGGTTGAGTAGGGAGTTGATATTCAGGATCTTCTATTTTTATAACTTTGCCCATGAGATATCCTATTTTTATCTTAGTTTCAACCTGTAAAACAAGATGACGCTCATCATTGGAAAGCCAAAAGGTGGAATCCCCTGATGTTTGTAAAATCCCTTCAAAACGGGTTATGGGTCGAATCACCAAGGTATCAAACTGCCCCAGCGCCGTATCTAACTTTTCTTCTCTTAAAACCTCCGCATCCACTGTAATACGCTTGCCCTCGTTATAAATGTCCGTATGGTAGGTTTTTCCTACTTCTAACTTTTGGGCTCTGAGAAAAAAAGCTGAAGAAAAAACATCCAACACGCCTGGCACTAGAACATCCGTAAGACGATCCTCTTTTGTCCCTTTCTTCACATGTACACGCTTCAGCCAATATTCAATTTTTTTATTTTCATAATCAAAGAGCATCAACCCTTCTCGAAGGCGATCGGTTTCTACCCCATGAAGAGCTGACTTAAAAGGATAAAATGTCTCAACATCTACATAAACTTCAACCCAATCATCCACGCTGTGAATAAGATCCATGGCTCCAGAGCTCTTTGCTGTTCCTACAAAATGATAGGCCTTCCTGCCTCCAATATAGACAAACGGATGAACCTCTAAGGTAACAGTGCCTGCTTTAATCGCAAACCAAGAAAATGCAAAGGTCACTTTTTCTCCTTCTCGAAAGGTTTTAATTTGAGCGTAGACCTTGGCTCTTTGCCGTGCTTCTTTGGTTTTAAAAAGGCTCCCGTTATGATGTTTTTGAATTGATGGCTTATTTTTTTCAATAGGCAAGGAGGTTTCAATATCTGGTGGAGGTTTAATCTTTTCTATTTTTTCAACATCTTGAAAACCACCACAAGAAGACAAAAATAAAAAAGAAAGAAAAAGAAAGAAAAGTCTAATGGGGAGAAGACGCTTCGGGCTCACTTTTCCATCGATTGTGAATCCAAAACCACTGCTCTGGATGTTGACGAACCATGTGTTCAATTGCATGGGAATATACTTGGGTATTAGTGTATATATTTTCTTCATGCGTGCCAACTCTTTTATAGGGAATGGGCGGTTCAATTCGAAGCACCATCCTTCCTAAATCCGTTCGATAACTGTAAATTGGCAAGACAATAGCATGGGTTCGCTCTACAAGAGCTGCTAATCCCTTAGTGGTTGCTGCGGATCTATTAAAAAAATCCACATAGATACCCCCAGGAGGACTGCGATGCTGGTCAAAGATGAACCCTACAACTTTGTTTCGAGCCAATAAACTCAAAATATGAAGCATAGAATTTTTAGGTTCAATAAGACCTAAACCTACTTTTTTTCGTTGTTTAGAAATAAGATGCTCAAAAATATCACTTTTCATACGTCGAACAATAATATGAAGAGGAACATCATAGAGAGGAGCTACAGCTGCCAGCCATTCAAAATTCCCCAAATGAGCTGATAAAAATAAAATTCCCTTATTTTCTTTAAGGGCCTCATAAAAAATTTCACGATTTTCAATGACAACTCTATTTTTAAACTCTTCCAAAGACAACGTTCTAAGCTGAATAAATTCTAAACATAAAAAAACATAGTGGCATAAATTTTTTTGTGCGAGCCTCTTAATTTCTTTTTCAGATTTTTCTGGATAAGCCTTTTTTAAATTATCCAAAACAAGAGCGACTCGAAAGGGGAAACATCTATACCAAAAAAAAGCCATGCTTCTTCCAAAGAATTTTACAAAAATTTTTGGAATGTTATTTAAAAAAAAACTCAGCCCATCAAAGAGAATGGAAACAAAAACTACTTTCACGGCGTTTGTAAAAAGCGTTGAAAAGACGCTTCCCCATTTGTAATTCTCAGATCTACATTTAAAGTATACAAAGGAACCTCTCCAAAAGCTTCTAACACAGGGCCATCAGACAAACGTACAGCATCTTTCTCTGTGGTTACAAGTATCTCTGCCTTGGCTATCTTAAAGCGTTTCAAAATCTGATCAACATCTTTAACAGAATACCTCCAATGATCTAAGTAAGGCTTAAATAGTACAAGATCTGCATTTAAGTCTTTCAGTACTCTTTGAAAAGATGACGGATTGCCTATCCCGGCAAAAGCAAATACTTTTTTTTCTGAAAGTTCACCCAGTGGATATATTTGTTTTGAAACGATATGTTGTAAACAGCGCGGCTGGTAATTAGCCTCTACCACAAGCGCCTGGGGATGAATATGATATAAGGTTTTTAGAATTCCTTCTTTTTCAAATGGCTCCAAATGATCTGTTCGCACTAAAACAAAACACTGCGCTCGTTTTAAATGACTTACAGGTTCTCGAAAAAATCCCAAGGGAAGAAGAGCTTTATTTTTTTGAAACCACCGGGTCACATCAATCGTAACAATATCTGCATCTCGTTTGAGTTTTCGATGTTGAAAACCATCATCTAATAAAAAAATATCTACCGGAGATTGACGCATCACTTCTTGAGCTACCTGATAGCGATTAGATCCTACATACACAGGGATCTGTGGGTGTTTCGAAGCCATCAGCCAAGGTTCATCTCCAACTTCTTGGGGAGAAAGTTTGGGGCCCATCCCATCCGAGACACAATCCCATTTTGTTTTACGTCTTCGTTTATACCCACGACTTAAAATGACAACTTTTTTCCCTTGTTTAGCCAATTCTTGAGAAACATACATCGTCAAGGGTGTTTTCCCCGTCCCCCCCATGGTAATATTGCCAATAGAAATGACTTTGGCAGGAACACTTCTGCTTTTAAAAATACCCAGATGATATAGCGATTGTCTCAATTTAATTCCAAGTAAGTATAGCAGAGAGGCTCCCCATAGAAGCGGCGTACAAACTTTGTGTAATACATAAAGAATCTGAGAGTAAGGAAGCGATGAAAATCGAATAAAACAACTACGTTTAATTCCCTGAAGACCGTCGCGCAGGGCGAGCGGGCATGGCCTGAGGAACGCAGTGACGAAGGAGCGAGCCCGAGCGCGAGCGCGATTTCCTCGCAGGGGAAATCGATAGCGTGTCTGAAGGGAATTAAACGTAGTTGTTTTATTCAATAATTCAAAAACTTCATCCGCAGCTCTTTGAGTAGCTCCACTTTCTCCTAGCTTTTGCCGCACCTGCAATAACTCCTGAGATGTTTTTTGGTACAACTCTGGAGAATGTAAATACGCTAGAACTTCTTTGGCAATGTTGTCTCCTGTCACTTGAGACTGTAACAATTCTGGGACCACTTTTTTCCCTAAAATAATATTAGGCATTCCAAAAAATTGAATATTGTGAATCCATAATCGCCCCAAAAGATAAGACACCCAATTGAGCTTATAAAGAATAACCATGGGCTTTCCTAAAAGCGCTGTTTCAAGTGTTGCCGTGCCAGAGCAACACACCACCACATCACACACATTCAAAGCATCATAAAATTTCTCTTGTACATATTGAATGGGCAAAGAAACATCTTTCAGAGACCGCTGGACATCTTCTAGAGATACCGTTGGAGCCACCGGCAACAAAAATTGTGTTTCAGGAGCTTCTTGGTAAATTCTTAAAGCGGCATCCATCATAGGATCCAATAAATACCCCACTTCATTTTTTCGAGACCCCGGCAAAAGCCCAATGGTTTTTTTCTGAGGATTCAATCCAAAATATTTTTGAGCCTCACTTCTTTCCATACCAGGATGCACATGATCTAAGAGAGGATGGCCTACAAAATCTACAGCCATACCAAAGTTTTGGTAAAAAGAAACTTCAAACGGAAACACAACGAGCATTTTGGAAATCCACTTTCGAATAAAGTGCACTCGCCGTTTTCGCCATGCCCACACTTGAGGGCTAATATAATAAAGAATAGGCACGCCTTTTTGACGAAGTTTTTTAGCCAATCGAAGGTTAAAATCTGGATAATCAATGAGAATGGCAAGACTTGGCTTTTGAAGAGAAACCTTTTTAAGCAGTAAAGTAAAAATAAATAAAATTTTTCTAAGTTTAAAAAAAACTTCCAAAAGGCCTGTCACAGCAAGCTCAGAAGAATGGGCCACAAGCTTCATTCCTGTGGCCTTCATAGCATCTCCCCCTATTCCCCAAAGTTGGTCTGAACTATGGCCGCAATAATGGAAAGAAGGCTCCCGTTTCAAAATTTCTTGAATGAGGGCTGCCCCATAAAGATCGCCAGAGGCTTCTCCCGCAACAATAAGCAATGATTTAGGTTTGTCCTTAGCCATGAAAAAGTGAAGGTTGGGGAGCAAAAGAAGACATGGACTTAGGAGCTTTGTGTTGAATATGCTCTATAATCTGCTGTGCAACCTTTAAAGCTTCTAAAGCTTCTAGCCCTGAAACCAAAGGTTTCGTACGAAATTGCACAGAATGAATAAAAGCATCAATTTCTTCTCGAAGCGCATCTTTTCTTTCTAAAGAAAGTGTTTCTGCGCTGATCTCGGGCATTGTTTCTCCTTCTTTCACTGTCTTTTTATAAATTTCAATGGATGCTTTTTGAAAATCAAGTGACACATAGCAATCGGGTTGAAAAAGTCGAATTTTTCGCATCGACTTTAAAGAAACGCGACTAGCTGTAATATTGGCCACACATCCACTTTCAAATTGAAGACGAACATTGGCGATATCTATCAGAGACGAAAGAACAGCCACTCCCACCGCATCTATTTTAGAGATATCCGAACGAACGATACTTAAAATAATATCCAAATCATGAATCATGAGATCTAAAATAACATCCACTTCTGTTCCTCGTTG
>JAHFEZ010000027.1 GCA_023248265.1 Deltaproteobacteria bacterium | reverse complement strand
TTAGAAGCGCCAGAAAATTTGAGTAAATAGAGGCATCCTTCATGGGTTTTTTTCTCCTTTTCGAAAGGTTGTTGCCAGGGCATGGGTTGAAATGACATAGATACCTTCTTTTTTCTCAGGACGCGTCATTTCAATATTTGAAATTAAAATTTTTCTTTTAAGCTTAGAAAGATATGTGAAAAATTCTAGCGTTTGATCAAAGGTTCCTCGAAGAGTAATTTCAATCGGCATTTCAGTGAGCGGTTGTCCGTCTTTCTCTTCTAAGGGTTTAAAAAGCAAAAACTCAATTCCCATTTTTTTCCCTTCTTTGGTCCAGGTAGACAAAAGTTTTGGGATGTCGTCTTCCTCAGGAAAAGAGTTTAAGATTTCCTGGGGAATGTCTAAGGGTGGGGTTGTCTTTTTTTGAGTTGTTTCTGTTAATTTTTGACGCTGGGTTCTTAGAGATATAAGCTTTTGTTCGAGTTGCCCTACCTCTTGTGAAAGCGCTGCCAGCCGTTGTTCTTTGGGGGAATAAAGTCCCACATAGAAAAAAAGAAGAATAAAAATAGCCAGCACAAAAAGAAAAAAAAGACGAATGATGGCGGATAAGGAAGTCATAGTTTCCCTACTGCAACGTCGCACATGACTGTAAATTTTTTAAGAGCACTTTTTTGATTCACCACTTGCTCAGAAATAACCAGCTTGACGTTTTGGAAATAAGAAGACTGATGGAGCTTAGATAAAAAATTAGCAATGGCCTCATTATCTACAGCAAAACCATTGACAATGACGACATTATCCTTTTGGGAAAGATAACTAATCCAGGTTTGTGTAGGAAGGTTTTGGCTAACGGCCTCTAAGACTTTGACAAGATTTTGTCCTTCTTCTTTGAGGCGATCTGAAATGCGGGGAGCGTGTTCAACAATCTCTTTTCCTTCATCTTGAGTTTTAAGTTTTATGAGTTCTTTTTGAAGAGTTGAGATTTCTTCAGATAAAGCAGTCTGTTTTTTTTGAGCTGTCATTTCTTGATTAGCGATCCGTTGGTAAAATGTGATGAGAAAGGCCACTTCAAAGCCAATTAAAATAAAAGAAAAAATAAGAACAAAAAAAGAAGGCTTAAAAGGTTGATTGAGCCGCGGAGGACGTCCCCCACCCCCCTTGAGCCTTGAGAGTAAGTTGATTTGAGTTTTGGTCATGATGTTTTGCTCCGAGAAGCAAGCCCTAGGGCCACAAATAGTAAAGGTCCTAGGTCTTCTAAAAATGTGGGGGCAAACACTTTGGCATTGTAAGAAATAGAATCGAAAGGTTTGAGCATGGTCGTTGATAATCCTGTTTTTTGAGCGAGTCCCTCCTGAAGAAGAGCAATCTTGGATGTCCCCCCGCTCAAGTGAAGTTTGTCCAAACGAGCCTTGGGGTTTTGGTTTATAAATGTTGTTAAGGTTTCTTGAACTTGGGTGCAAAGGGTATGGCTTGTTTTTTCAATTATAGTATGAATAGCTTCAGGAATATTTTTTTCTTTGTGAGAGCTTATTTTTAAAGCTTCTGCTTCGGAAAAATTTAAGTGAAGTTCGTTAGAAATTTCATCGCTGATGTGGTGTCCTCCAAAAGGGATTTCAGTGTGATATGTGGCTGTCCCCTTTTCTAAAATAACAAAATGAGTCAGAGAGCCGCCGATATGGAGAAGCGCAAGCAGCTCTTCTTGCCCTCCTTGCCCACCTTGAATGAGAGATGGAAAAAGATTTCGATAGGCGTTAGACAGAGCCGAGGCCGTTGTTTCTATAATGGTAGGTTTTAAATCGGCCGCTTCAATGACAGTTGTAATAATTTCTAAAAAGTCCTTTTTAACAGCTGTAACGACAAGATCCATCTTTTGAGCTTCGTTAGGATTTACGGGCAAAAGTTGGTAATCCACATTCATTTCGTCAGCAGGAATAGGAATATATTGGGAAGCAATGACAGAAATTTGGTCTTCAAGCTCCATTTCAGACATTGCAGGAATCGATATTTTTTTTGAAATAACGGAACTTCCACATACGGCAAAAGCAATAGATTTTGTTTGGATTTTTTCTTTGGCAAAAAGTTCTTTGATCGCCTCTTCCAAGGTTAAGGGATCTAGCACGTCTCCTTCTACGACCGTTCCTCTGGGAAGGCCTAAGGTGGCCAGAGATTCTAGGATGAAAGAGGATTTTTTGGGTCTTAGTTGCGCCAGTTTTAGGGTGTGGGAACCTATATCAAGCCCTACCAAAGAAGATGCACCCACCCATTTGCTCAAAAGAGACATGTGTTTAAAAATTAGCTAACCCTCTAATTTTTATAACAAATTTTCTCAAAAACAACAAGGAGAATGGTGGGGAAGGTTCTTATTATTTTCTGATTGTAATAGGAAGAATTGTCCAGTCACCAGGGATACCAGCCATATCTAGTCTGGCGGTAGAATTTATTTCAGGACAAGCATAGGGGGTAGACCAGTTTTCGTTGATTGAGAATGATAAAAGCTCTGTGGTATGTCCCGAAACTTCTATATTACCAACGAAATCATTAAATTTAAGTTTTATGGTTGCCGCTAATTGTTTGTTAGTTAGGCCTAAGTTTGAATAATATAATCCATTCATTGGCATTGTAAATTTAATTATAATTCTATCTGAAACATTAGAAAGATAAGTTGTTCTTTCATTCCATTGCCCCATATAGGGATTAGTCCCGTCAGGATTGCTTAAGATCTGAGTATAAATTCTATCAATGAGTTTTTCAGGTATAAATTGAGCTAGAAGAGATCCATTATAAAATCTATAGGCTATATTGTTCGTTTCTGTCCTTTGTTCCTGGAAACCAAAGAGTGCATCTACGAGTGACTGGTTATAAGGAATAAAAATAGTGATATAGAAGGTTGGAATATATGTCCCTACAGAAGGACGAAAGAAACAATAGGCTAGTTTACTATCGATTGGAAGAGCGCTTGAACTAGCCGAGGTCGTACTAGAGTTCAGCGCTGGGGCAGAAGAAGAAGCTTGAGGAACGCCTCCTCCTCCATCACCTCCCCCGCCTCCGCAAGAGAGAAAAAGAAGGGTAATTAAAATAGCCATAGCGTAATAAATTCTTTGTAATATCACAGGGTTATCTCCTGGCCTTTTTCTTTTATTTTAATAAAGTCAGCCGAATGAAAAATAAGCACACGTTCAACGTATATAATTTGATTATACTTACTTTTTGGCTTTCCGCAAATGGGCGTACCAAGATGGCTATTGTTTCTCTTTTTTGAAAGTGCTAAAAGTTAAAGCTTATGCACATTACAAAACAATTGGTAGAGCACTTAGCAAAGCTTTCTTTGGTGGAGTTAAGCCCAGAAGAAATTTCAAAATATACCCAAGAATTAGATGCCCTCATGGGTTACTTTGAGAAATTAAATAAATTGGACACTTCTCACATTGATCCGACATTTCATGTGGAGCTCCCAACCCATGTCTTTCGAGAAGATGAAGTAAAAAGCTCTTTTCCAAGAGAAGAACTCTTGCCTATGTTCCCTGCCGAGGAAGATGGGGCCATTAAAGTCCCCAAGATTATCGAGGCCAGCTGATCCATGAAGCCGTATGAACTCACGATTGAAGAAGCTTCCAAAGAGCTTTCTCAAAAAAAACTTTCTTCTTTAGAACTAACGCAAGCGGTCATTCAAAGAATTAAAGAAACCCAGCCCAAGCTCAATAGCTTTGTCTTGGTGACAGAAGAAGAAGCGCTTAAATCTGCACGGGCTGTCGATGAAAAAAGAGCTCAGGGGCAGGCCTTATCTGTTCTGGCTGGAATTCCCATAGGACTTAAAGATATTTTTTTAACAAAAGGTATTCGAACCACCTGTTGCTCAAAGATTTTATCGAATTTTATTCCGCCCTATGACTCAACCGTTGTTCGAAAGCTTAAAGAAAATGATTTTGTTCTCGTGGGAAAACTCAATCAAGATGAATTTGCGATGGGGTCTTCCAATGAAAATTCTTTTTATGGGCCTGTCAAAAATCCTTGGGACTTGGAGCGAACACCAGGAGGTTCCAGTGGGGGATCTGCTGTGGCCATCGCCGCAGATCAATGTTTGGGTTCTTTTGGGACAGATACCGGAGGCTCTATCAGGCAGCCCGCATCTTTAAGTGGGGTAGTAGGCATTAAGCCAACCTATGGGAGAGTGAGTCGTTATGGAATTATTGCGTTTGCTTCCTCCCTGGATCAAGTGGGGCCTTTTGGAAAAACAGTCACCGATGCGGCGCTTCTTTTAAAAGCTGTGGCAGGACATGATCCGTGTGATTCAACGTCGGCAAATCTTGCTGTGCCCGACTACACGAAATTTTTGAAAAAAGATGTGAAGGGCCTCAAAGTAGGCGTTCCCAAGGAATATTTTGTGGAAGGCATAGAACAAAGTGTTGAAAAAGCCACGCGCGAAGCCATTGAACATATGAAAAAGTTAGGAGCCAAGATCGTTGATATTTCTCTTCCTCATACGGAATATGCAGTACCTACCTATTATTTGGTTGCGACAGCCGAAGCGAGCTCTAATCTCGCCCGATATGATGGAGTGAAATATGGCTATCGTGCCAAAGCCCAAACGCTTCAAGACATGTATCGAAAAACCAGAGGTGAGGGGTTCGGACGAGAAGTTAAACGACGTATTATGTTAGGTACATTTGTGTTAAGCAGCGGCTACTACGATGCCTATTATAAGAAAGCAAGCCAGGTGAGAACACTCATTCGAAAAGACTTTGAATCTGCTTTTCAAAAGTGTGATCTCATTGTAACGCCTACTTCTCCAACGACAGCATTTAAACTTGGAGAAAAGGTAGACGATCCGCTTCAAATGTATCTGTCAGATATTTTTACGATCTCTACAAATCTGGCAGCACTTCCAGGACTTGTTCTTCCGTGTGGATTTGATCAAAAGGGACTTCCCATTGGGCTTCAAATTTTAGGGCCTCATTTTAAAGAAGAAGCCATTTTTCATTTGGCCTATGCCTATGAACAGTCGACACAGTGGCATACAAGGAAACCCCCATTATGAAAGACACGACCTATGAACCCGTCATTGGATTAGAAGTCCATGCGCAACTTAAAACCCAAAGCAAAATTTTTTGTGGTTGTTCGACGAAGTTTGATGCCAAGGAAAATGAGTTTACGTGTCCTGTGTGTACGGGGATGCCTGGCTGTCTTCCAGTTTTAAATAAAAAAGCGGTGGAGTTTTCGGTGAAGATGGCATTGGCAACGCATTGCCAAGTGAATGAGAGATCTATTTTTGCACGGAAAAATTATTTTTACCCAGACCTTCCCAAGGGCTATCAAATTTCTCAGTATGATCAACCCCTCGCCCAAAAAGGACATGTTGAAATTCAAGTGGATGGCCAAACCAAAAAAATTAGACTTCATCGGATTCACATGGAAGAAGATGCTGGGAAAAATATTCATGGTACCATTTCAAGTTATGTCAATCTCAATCGCGCAGGCATTCCTCTTATTGAAATTGTTTCAGAGCCAGATGTGAGAAGTAGTCAAGAAGCAGGTGCATATTTAAGAGAATTGCGCTCCATGCTTCGCTATTTGGAAGTGTGTGATGGCAATATGGAAGAAGGCAGTTTTCGCTGTGATGTGAATGTTTCGGTGAAACCCATAGAACAAAAGGAATTTGGAACGCGCTGCGAAGTTAAAAACATTAATTCCTTTCGATTTGTGGAAAAAGCAATCGAATATGAGATTCAAAGACAAATTGAGGTTTTAGAAGGGGGTGCCAAGGTCATTCAAGAAACACGCCTTTGGGATTCTGATCAAAATAAAACATTTTCAATGCGTTCTAAGGAAGAAGCGCATGACTATCGCTATTTTCCAGAACCGGATTTATTGCCACTTAGGGTAGCTCCAGCCTGGGTGGAAGAGATCAAAAGAACGTTGCCTGAGCTGGCAAAACAAAAAAAAGAACGCTTTATGAAGATGTATCAGTTGTCTTCCTATGATGCATCGCTGCTTGTTCAGGAAAAATCTTTGGCTCAGTACTTTGAAAGTGTAATAGAAATTTGTAAAGAACCTAAGCTTGCAAGCAATTGGATTTTATCTGAGCTTTTGCGCGAGTTTGGACCAGAGCAGGGCGCCACAAGTCCTGTGACCCCGCAGCATTTGGGAGAGCTTTTGGCTTTGATAGTAAAAGGAACCATTTCTGGAAAAATAGCCAAACAGATTTTTGAAAAAATGGTTCAAACTGGACAAGCCCCGCAGGCTATTGTACAAAAAGAAGGTCTTATTCAAGTTTCAGATGTCGCCCAAATTGAAGCATGGGTAGAAGAGGTGCTAAAGGAACAAAAAGCTTTTGTCGACAAGTACCATGCTGGACAGACCAAACTTTTTGGTTTTTTCGTTGGAGAAGTCATGAAAAAAAGCCATGGAAAAGCCAATCCAGCTAAGGTGAATGAGACACTAAAGAAAAAATTAGTGAAAGGAGCGTAACGATGAAAAAAGTCTTAATAGGGATTTCCGCCATTTTAATTTTATTGGTTTTGGTTGTGGTTTCACTTCCTTTTTTGATTGATGCCAATAAATATAAGGGCATCATTAAACAAGAAGTTGAAAAAAGAATTCAAGGTACCTTGGATGTGGGAAGCCTAGCCATCAAAGGGTTAGGGGTGGAAATTAAAAACATTGTTGTTCAGTCTGCAGGAGATTTTAAAAATAAAAAAGTTTTAAATGTTGGTGAGGTCAAAGTTAAAGTTTCCCTCTTTTCTTTGCTAACGGCCAATCCCAAAGCAACAATTATTTTAAAAAATCCCCAAATTTATTTGGTTAAAAATGAAGCTGGAGAACTTAATGTCACCTCTCTTCCTAAAAAGGAAGGACAAGAAGCCCCGCCCCCAGAAAAAGGGAAAAAAAGCGGAGCCATGATTTTGCCAGGACTTCTTTTAGGAACCAAGCTTTCGTTTTTAGCACAGAATGCCGTGCTTCAATACCTGGATGAAAAAAGCGGGGCCAAGACAGAGGTTCAAGATTTAAATATTTCTTTGAAAAATATCTCTTTCAATCACCCCATTGATTTTAATGTGTCTGCTCTTTTGACTTCTCAGGAAGGAAAAACTTCCTTTTTTGAGGGCAGAATGTCTGTCAGCGGGAAAGCTAAAATTGTAACGGACAGTTTTCGAAAATTGAAGGCCATTGATTTAGACACCCAGGTGTCTATAGGCGACTTTGCTCTTACAGCTAAAGGAAAAATTTTGGATTTAAATACATTACAAACAGACTTTGCTATTTCTACACCTTCTTTGTCTGTGGGTAAAATTAAAAATTCATTTGCTCCTTTTAAAAATTATAACGTTGATGGAACATTTTCCATCCATGGAGATATTAAGGGGCCTTTAAAAAACTTAGAGCAATGTTTGGTGAACGCCAAAGTGAATTTGAAACTTAATTCTGGACAAACAGATTTTGAATTTAAAGCTTCATTATCTGAGGCCCTCTCTCATTTAAAAGGAAGTTTTTTGGTGGAGGCCTCAACACTAAACTTAGATGAAATTTTACCTGCAAAGCCAAAAGCTGCTTTCTTTGAATTCCTTTCTTCGGCTTATGCAGAGGTGCAAGCCCAAGGAAATCCTTTTGAGAACTTGAGAAATAATCCCATTTTAAAAGGACTTTCGGGAAGTGGTAAGCTTGATATTAAAAAAATTATCTTTCGAAAGGCAGAGTTAACAAACTTAGCTGGAGATTTTGATCTGAATAATCTTCAGTTTTCTATTAGTAAGCTTGGGATCAAAGCTTTTAAAGGAGAGTTTGCTGCAAAAGGTAATTTCAGAATGGACACAGCAAAGCCTCAGTATGGGCTTACAACCGTTATTCAAAACGTTCAGACGAATCCGATGCTCACCATGGGCTCCCCACTTCTTAAAGATGTTTTTATTGGCACTCTCAATGCCAATATGGAGCTGCAAGGAGAAGGCGTTACTGGAGAAGATGCGAAAAAATATTTAGCAGGAAATGGCAAAGTAGAAATTAAAGATGCCCAGCTCAAGGGCTTAAACATGGGTGAGGCTCTTAAGCAAAAGTTACAGGTCCTTTCTATTTTTGCAGGATCAGATATTTTAAATGAAAATTTGGAGAGTAAAATTAATTTTATTCGTTCTTCTTTGGTTATTAAAAATGGAAAACTGACGACCCCTGACGCAATTTTAGATGCCATGCCAGGCTATAGTGCCAAGATGAAAGGGTATGCGTCGTTTGACAAAGAAATTAATTATGAAGGAAATATTTTGTTGCCCGCTAAAAAGTTGTCGCGATCTCTAGCTTCTGTGGCAGATGATAAAGGGATGGTAGCCTTTCCTTTCACATTGACAGGTGTATTGCCCAAATATTCCTTTAACGTCGATGTAGATAAAGTGGCGGCTCTGGCTGTCAAGGCAACCTTCAAGTCAAAAATAGGCGATAAAATTAAGGAAAAAACAGGGCTTGATTTACCTGACTTACCTTTCTAAATAGATGCTGTGTCAAAAATAATCACCATTGAATGGAAAAATGATCATGTGATCATGATCGATCAAAGAAAACTTCCTCATGAAGAAGTCTACGTAAAACTCTACACCTATGAAGAGGTTGCACAAGCGATTGAGACCATGGTCATTCGGGGTGCACCTGCCATTGGAGTGGCCGCTGCTATGGGAGTAGCGCTAGGGGTCCAAAAAAGCAAGACCATTGATTCGCAAGAATTTTTAACACTCTATGGGCGTTTGTATCAAACACGCCCTACGGCCATTAATTTAAAATGGGCCCTGGAGCGAATGAAAAAATGTTTTGAAAAAGCATTAGACCATGACCAGCCCCTTTCCCACATCAAACAAAAATTAGAGGCTGAGGCTCTCGATATTTACACGGAAGACATCGAAACCAACCAAAAAATGGGAGCTAACGGCAAGCAATTTATCAAAAATAATTCTAAAATTATGACCTATTGCAATACGGGAACGCTGGCGACGGCGGGCTATGGAACAGCGTTAGGCGTGATTCGCGCAGCCCATGAAGAAGGAAAAAAGTTTTTAGTGTATGTCTGTGAAACGCGCCCTTTTTTACAAGGTCTAAGGCTGACCTCTTGGGAACTCTATAAAGAAAATATTCCCCAAAAAGTGATTTCCGATAACATGGCCGGAAGTTTGATGGCTAAAAAAGAAGTCGATGCCATTTTTGTCGGAGCCGATCGCGTTGCTAAAAATGGAGATGTTGCCAATAAAATTGGAACTTATTCTTTGGCGGTACTGGCCAAATACCATGGTGTTCCTTTTTATGTGGTAGCACCTACTTCTACCATTGATTTGCAATGTCCCACAGGAAAAGAAATTCCCATTGAAGAACGAAATCCCAAAGAAGTAACTCATTTTGGAGGAAAGCCCGTGGGGTTAGAAGACGTCCCTGTCTATAACCCTTCTTTCGATGTTACACCGCATGAGCTCATCACTGCAATCATTACAGAAAAAGGTGTTTTTGATCCTATTTACGGCCGCCGTTGATTTTGAAAGATTTTTCGGTAATAAGGATCTTTTTGGAATGTGTTTCTTAGATTTCATTATTCTTAAATTTTTCTAAAAAATCCTTCCAATAATAAGCACGAACATTCTTTTTTGATTTTACATTCAAGTCTAGAGAAATAAGAAATGCTTCGCTATTTTTAAGATGAGTTATAATCCTATTGAGAGATGTGAAATCGTGATCTGTAATATTTGAAGTTGATTTTATTTCAATAAATAGAGTTGACTTTCCAGGACGAGAAATAATTAAATCTACTTCAACATTATCTTTGGTCTGTAAGTAAGAAAGAGTCTCGTCTTTATTTCTGTAGGCGCAAAGTTTAAAATATTCTATAATAATAAAATGTTCAAAAGCGCGGCCATATTCATAGGTTCCTGATTTTAAAGGGATCTCCAGTGTTTTACTTAAGGCCCGCTTGACTCCACAGTCGAAAAAATAAAACTTTGATGCCAGTCTTTGTTGTTTTCGAATAGAATGATGATAGGAAGGGAGTTCAAAACAAATGAGTGTGTCACTTAATATATCGTAATAATTTTTTACTATGGAATGATCGGTATGGATCTGACGAGCAATTTCTGAGTAATTTAAAGGTAAGCCATTCATTTGGGCAGCCACCTCTAAGAAACGGCGAAACGTTGGAAGATTCCTCACAATTTGTTCAACTTGAATCTCCTCCTTTAAATAGATATTTGCATAGGCTTGCAAAAATAGTTTTTTTTCATTGGGTGCTTTTAATTCTAATATTTTTGGAAGAGTTCCCCATTCTAAGAGATCCATAAGGGAGACATCATGTCCTAATTCAAAGTAAGAAAAGGGATAGAGGTGAAATACAAAGGCTCTCCCCGCTAGAAGATTTGCTGCTCCTCTTTTAAGTTTTCTGGCGGAAGATCCGGAAAGTGCAAAAAAAAGATTTTGTTCCTCGATCAGTTTATGAACGATATCCAGTAATTTGGGAACTTTTTGAACTTCATCTATGACAACCCAGTCTTTTGGTTTTAGATGTGCAGTTCGCGTGATAAGTTCATGGGGATGAGCTTGAAATTGTGCTTCTTCCTCTGAATCTAGGAAATCGATCCAGAGGCTTTTCTTTTCAAATAAAGAGCGCAATAAGGTTGATTTACCAGACCCTCGAGGCCCGAATAGAAAGAAACTATAGGCTTCTGGAAGCTTGAGATATCTTTGTATCATAATATCAATATATCCGATAAATTGGGATCATGCAACCGAAAACTGCTTCAAAAAGTGACTTGTGCCTAAACAGCGCATACTAGATTGACAACCTATATTCTTACTTTTAGTAATTTAAATTTGACCATATATGGAACTTATTGATCTTAATAATAAAATAAGCCTATATTTCGGCTCTCTTCTGGCATATCTCTTGCACAGTCCTCTTTCGCAAAAGAGGGAAAGAGTTTGTCTAAACATAAGGCACATCCTAAAAAAGAAATGAATCGAAAACTTTTGGCTGTAGGGGAGCTTGCTTCAGGCGTTGCCCACAATTTTAATAATTTGATCAATGTCATTTTATCTCGCACAGATCTTCTTTTAAAAAAAATGGAAGATCACCCAGCTGTTTCTGATCTAACCATTATTCGTAGGGCTGCAACAGAAGCTGCCCACGTGGTTCAGCGGCTGCAACGATCCACACGAGAGAGGGGGTATGGAAAAAGAGAATGGGTCAACATCAATGAGCTTCTTTATGAAGCCATTGAGATGACAAAACCCAAATGGCAAGATGAGGCCCAACAAAAAGGAATTTCTATTCGTATTTCTCTTCAGTTGGAAAATGTTCCTAAAATTTATGCATGGGCGGCGGCCTTAAGAGAAGTGTTTATGAATATTATTCTCAATGCGATCGATGCCGTGTTTTTAAAAGGGGGAGTTATCATGGTTCAAACCCAAGCCTATGGGACAAATCTAAAGATGATGATTTTAGATTCTGGAGAGGGAATGTCTAAAAGTACGGTGAAACAAATTTTTAAACCTTTCTTTACGACCAAAGGCAAAAGGGGAAGCGGGCTGGGGCTAAGCACGTCCTATGAAATTATTAAAAAGCACAAGGGCGAACTAGAGGTGCAAAGTATGTTGGGAACGGGGACCACCTTTGTTATTTCTTTGCCTCTTTCTAAAAAGACAATCCTTCCCGCCCACAAAAGCCCGCTCATTAAAAAAATTATGTTGGTGGATGATGAGGTCGATTATCGAAAAGCCACTGCAGAACTTTTGTCTTTGGAAGGCTATGAAGTGGAGCAAGCCTCCGATGGAGATGAGGCGCTAGAAAAGCTTCAGAAGAATCGATTTGATTTGATTTTATCAGACATCAGCATGCCGAAACTTTCTGGCCATGATTTGGTGAAGAAAGTAAAGTTGATGCACAAAAACACAAAAATTATTCTTATTTCTGGGTTCAATGAGAAGCTCAATCAAGAAACTATGGAATCTTTAAAAGTAGATGGATGGCTTGCCAAGCCCTGTCTTTTTGAAGATATCTCAGAGGCTATTAAAAAGACATGTCATTAAAAAAGGAAATTAATCCCTTAGAAGATGACCATTTAGGTTGGATGGCTGCAACGCTAGAGTCTGTGTCCGACATGGTTTTTATTGCAGATCTAGAAGATAAGCTCATTTATGCCAATCCTGCAGCGCTTAAAAAATTTGGATATACCAAAGAAGAGCTTTTGGGAAAAACAGGAGAGCACATTATGTCTCCCAGCAATCCAAAAAGTTTAAGAGTTGAAATGCTTAAAGCTACCCGAGAACATCCCTATGCTTGGGAAGGAGAGGTCATCAACATTACAAAAGATGGCCAGGAATATTATACGCATTTAAGAACGGCCTTGGTGAGAAATAAACGAGGAGAGCCTATTGGGATGTCTGGAATCTCTCGAGATATTACCGATAGAAAAAAAGCTCAGGAACAATTGGAAGATTATGCCCGAAAACTTGAGCAAGCCAACCAAGAACTTCGCGAAATGCAAGAGCAGCTTGTGAAATCAGAAAAGTTGGCAGCCATTGGTGTGCTGGCCGCAGGCCTTGCGCATGAAATTGGCAATCCCCTGGCTTCCATTTCCTCTCTGGTTCAGCTTCTTCAAAGAAAGGTTTTGGATGCTAAGGCGCAAGAAAGTTTTCAGTCGATAGGAACGCACATTCAAAGAGTTAGCCATATTATTCAACATGTGAGCGATTTTACAAAACATGAACAGATGAAGCGCATGGCTGTCGATCTGGAGCCGCTTATTCGAAACACACTTCAAAAAATTTGTCTTCAAAATAATGATAAGCTTGTAGAGATTCATACCAAGTTTGAGTCTGGTCTTCCTCGAGTCAGCGCGGAAGCCAGTCAACTTGCCCAAGCTTTTTCTCATATTTTTGTAAATGCTCTTGAGGCGATGGATAAAGCAGGCAAGCTTGATGTTGATGCCACAAAGCTTGTGAAAGGGATGGTTAAAGTTTCTATTCGAGACACAGGACGAGGGATTCCTCAAAAATATATTCGGAAAGTTTTCGAGCCCTTTTTTACAACGAAGGAAGTAGGCAAAGGGGCAGGATTGGGGCTTTCGGTGAGTTACGGCATTATTAAAAGTTTTGGGGGAGATATTCGTGTAGAGTCCATTGTGGGCAAAGGCACGCTCTTTGAAATGTTATTACCCATTTATGAATCTTAAGGAAGGGGGACATATGAAAAAAGGATGTATTTTGATTGTCGATGATGAAAGAACAGTCTGTGAGACTCTTTCAGAGGTATTAAAAGAAGAAGGATATGAGACGGAAACGGCATTTGATGGGGAAGAGGCCATCCAAAAAATTGGAAAACAAAAGTTTGATGTTGTTTTTTGTGATCTTCGGATGCCCAAGCTAGATGGGTTAAAAGTTTTAGAAAAAGTAGAAGAAATATCTGCTGAAACTTTTTTTATTGTGATTACAGCCTATGGTTCTATGGAAACAACACTCGAAGCTTTGAAAAAAGGAGCGTATGATTACGTTGTAAAGCCTCTCATTTTTGATGATGTTTTGCTTAAACTTAGACATCTTTTGGCTTTTAAAAAACTAAGCGTTGAACATCGGCTGCTGAAGGATTCTGTCACGGATCAATTTGCATTCGATAATGTATTAGGCCAGGGGCCTGAAATGAAAGCCATTTACTCTTTGATGCAAAAAGTGGCTGCCACTCAGACAACGGTTCTCATTACCGGAGAAACAGGAGTGGGGAAAGAAAAATTGGCCACAGCTATTCATCATCAATCTGCTCAAAAAGAAAAATCTTTTATTCGCATTTGTTGTGCCAGTTATAAAGAATATCAATTGGATCAGGCTCTTTTTGGAGAGGAAGGTATTTTTGCAAAGCATGAGGGGACGCTTTTTATGGATGAGATCGGAGATTTAACCCCATCTCTTCAATTGAAACTCATGCAGTTGTTACAAGCAGGACTTAAGTCTTTGCGACTGATTGTATCTTCGACCCAAGATTTGGCCAAAGAAGTTTCAAAGCAAGCTTTTCGAGAAGATTTGTATTATCGCATTAACGTTATCGAGCTTAAGATACCCCCTCTGCGCACTCGCAAAAACGACATTCCCTTTCTGGTGAAATATTTTGTACGAAGTCTTTCTGAAGAACTGGGCAAGAAAATAAAATATGTGACGGATGAAACGTTAGAAATTTTAATGAACTACCCTTGGAAGGGAAATATTCGAGAACTTCAAAATATTTTAGAAAGAGCGATTTTATTGAGTGACAATGATACACAGTTTTTAAGTGTGCATCACTTGCCCTCAGAGCTGATTTCTCAGTCGAGTGATGCTGCTCATTATAATTTTAAGGATGCGATGCATCAGCATGAGATCAAGCATATTCAATGGGTGTTAGAGAAAAATCGGTTCGATAAGAAAAAAACTGCGCAAGATTTGGGATTGAGTCTCTCTTCTTTATATCGAAAAATCGAAGAACTTTCTATGCCAATTCAGTAACGGCCTTGTCCCACTGAATTAAAAATTCAGAGACCAGCCGTACGCAGGCCGCCGTGGCCCCTTTGGGAGTGTAACGATGGGTAGGCTTTGTGATAAATGCAGAGCCTGCAATATCAAAATGGACCCAGGGAGTTTTGTCATGGATGAAGGCTTGAATAAACATGCCTCCTTTTGAAGAACCCGCCCCACGCGTATTTCCAATATTTTTAAGATCCGCTATATCGCTTTTTAATTCTTCTCGATATTCTTCCCACAAAGGAAGTTGCCAAATTTTATCGCCCGTAAGACACGAAAGTTTTTTAAGGTGGTCTATGGCTTTTTGGGCAGTGCCCATTACTCCTGCTCCTGCTTCTCCCAGCGCAATGACACAGGCCCCGGTGAGTGTTGCAAAGTCAATCATAAGATGGGGCTTATAGTGTTTGTCTGCATATGCGACAGCATCGGCTAAAACCAGGCGTCCTTCAGCATCTGTATTTAAAATTTCAATTGTTTTTCCAAGATAAGATTTCACAATATCGCCTGGAACGGTGGCCTTCCCACTGGGCATATTATTGGTGATGGCCATAAAGCCCACCACATGAAGAGGGAGATGAAGCTTTGCGACAATTTCCATAATACCCAAAACCGTTGCTGCTCCTGCCATGTCATCTTTCATTGTTTCCATGGCATCCGCAGGCTTTAGAGAAATTCCCCCTGAGTCAAAGGTAATGCCTTTTCCCACCAGACACACGGTATCTAGGTCATTCTTCCCAGCATTATGTTCTAAAATAACAAATCGAGGAGGAGTATCGCTTCCTTGATTAACAGCCAAAAGTGCTCCGAAGCCTTCTTTGTGAAGTTCTTTTTCGGTAAAGACAGTGACTTTAAGTCCTACATTCTTGGCAACGTCTTGGGCAGCCTGTGCAAGATCAGGAGCTTTCATGGCATTGTGAGGAGTGTTGATAAGATCTCGTACTAAGTTGCAAGAATCGATAAAAATTTTGGCTTTTGAAATTCCCTTTTTTCCTTCTAAAACTTCTTCCGAGGAATCAACAGCAATCGTAACCGATTTTATTCCCGAACTTTGATCTTCGTCTTTTTTAAATTTTGTAAATTTGTAAAGAGGCATGACGAGAGATTCTACAGAAGCTTGTATAATTTCAGAACAGGGGTTCTTTCCTGGCCATTCTATGCTTGAAAGATGGAAAGAAAAACTTGGAACTTTGGCTTTGCTTAAAGTGCTGCTGGCCGAAATTAAGGCTTCTCTCAGGCGATTTAATGTCATTTCTTTTTTCTTTCCAAGCCCAACCAATAAAGCGTTTTGACTTTGGCCTGCTTTGGTCAAACGTAAGAAATTGACTTCTTTAAAATCTGCTTTGAAGACGTTGTCTTTACTCAACTTATCTAAAATGGTTTTTAAAAAAGCGCCATTTTTAGGAAGTTGAGGCTTTGCTCCTTGTTGATAAAGAGGAATAACCAGGGTATGATCTTTAACACTTTTTAAGATACTTTTTTGAATTTGGATTTTAAGCATGGCGCTATTAAAGCCATCTCAAAACTATTTGTCAATGGTTATCGAAATTGAGGAGAGGTACCGAAGTGGTTATAACGGGGTCGCCTCGAAAGCGACTTGCCCTCAAAAAGGGCACGGGGGTTCGAATCCCCCCCTCTCCGTATTCTAAATTTCACTTTGTGAAATTTAGAATACGGAGTATCTAATGAGAAAACAGTTCAGTGAACTGTTTTCGACAAAGGAGGGATGAGAATGGCGGAGCTTGCGGTTACCTGCGTTAGCAGGTGCAAGCGAGCCGTGGCCCGGAGGCAAATTTGCGGAAGCAAATTTGACCGGAGGCCGAATCCCCCCCTCTCCGAATCTTGCAAAGACGTACGAACTCTTGGGACAGTGTAGAGTTTGATTTTGGGCATAAAAATATAAAACCTATTTTATCGTCGGTAATTTTATTTAAGATGTTATAAAACTGGATTAAAAGGCGCGCTTTTTTCTAGCGTCTATTCTCATCATTAAGCCCATAGCATTTAGAAGTGCTATTAAAGTATAAAGTCTTGGATTTCCTTCTGAAGAAAGCACTTTGTAA
>JAHFEZ010000026.1 GCA_023248265.1 Deltaproteobacteria bacterium | reverse complement strand
CTTCAAACCATGATCACTAAAATAGGGCGTTATTATGAATAGATATGTGGTTCTTGTTATTTTGCTTTTATCTTCTTCTGTGTGTGCCGAAGATTTTAGAGAAGAGTTTGCAAGGCAGATGGAAACCCTGGGTCAAGAATTGCAAAAGACTCAAGATGAACAGGGGGTCTGTGCCGCGCATCAAAAATTGACAGAAAGAGTTCAGTTTGCTCTTCCTATTCTTGTTCAAAGAATAAAGGGATCTATTGATTTGCTTTCAGAAAAAGAAGCTGAGGCCACTATTTTTGAAATCCAAAAAAACCATGCTTTTGAATCTGAAGAAGTTTCTCTTTTTCTTTCAGATCGCAGTTTAACAGACAAAGAAAAAATAAAAACTCTGTATGAAAAATCTTTAGAAAATAAAAACGACTATGATCTTGAGATGTTAGAGGCAGAGGCTCTCAAAATGGGTTATCAAAAAGTATTTAAGGATTTAGCCCAGGAAGTGAGAAGCAGGGGCTATGGATATACGGGCCCTAATCCCAATTGGAGAGCTATTCTTTTATTTTCTTCTGTTATTTTGGTCATTGCGGTTGTTCCACCACCGGTTTCTGCATACTTGGCGACTGGAATTTTATTTATCACAGCGTATTTGGAAGTGAGAGATTTTTACCAAAGACAAGCAGATGAAGACCCCATCTATTTTTCTCCTCCCAGACGAGATCCCACCAGAGGAGATCCAAATCGTAAAGTGATACCCTATCCATGAATAAGGGCATTTTTATATTTTTAATTTTTGTTAGCGTTACAGCACATGCTCAAACTCATCAGGATTATCGAATGCACCTGGCGGTTGAATTAAGGGCGCTGGGTGAAAAGCTTCAAGAAATTCAAGATCAAGAGGGGATTCAAAAAGCCCATGGAGTTTTTGATACATTATCTTCACAACAGAGACTTTTTTTCCAAAAACAGATCAAAGAGTCTTTAGGTTCTTTAACCGAAGAAAAAGCAGCTCTCATAGTTTCTGATCGTTCGTTGACTGCCAAACAAAAATTAGAACGCCTTCAAGTGGGGTCTTTTTTAGAAGGCTATCAAAAAGATGTGAAAGATTTAAAGAAGCAAGCTGAGAGTGAGGGGTATAAAAAAGTGTTTTATGACTTGGCCCATACGTTTCAAGATCGCAGCTATTTTGAATATCAAAATGGTCACACAGGATTTATCTTAGCTTCTTCAGCCCTGTTTTTTACGATGGTCTACTTTGTGGCGATCATTCCGCCGCCTCTTTCATACGCTATGGCCAGCGTTCCTGCGTGTCTTTTCATTTGGATGGTGTGGGACACTGCGACGAGTCCTGAAGAAAAAACATCCGACTACATCTTGCCACCTGATGATTTTAATTTGGATAGATATAAGCTCATTCCAGAGATTCCATCCAGAAATTCTAGATAGATTCCTTTCAGTGCTCCAAAATTTTGGAGCACTTTGTTCCAAAAAATAGCTAAAACATATTGCCTTCTTTTTAAAAGTCATTAAGTGTTAAGAGCATTTCATGGAGGTGAAATATGAAAAAGAGAATGTTTTTAGTTTCTTTTCTGTGTCTAGGGTTCTTCCAGCTGTCCACATC
This sequence comes from Deltaproteobacteria bacterium, assembly GCA_023248265.1. Lineage (GTDB taxonomy): Bacteria > Bdellovibrionota > JACOXK01 > 2-02-FULL-40-11 > 2-02-FULL-40-11 > JACPST01. Next base: position 15,086 of record JAHFEZ010000026.1, on the reverse strand, counting down.
TTGGGCTGGGATGAAAATGATCGATTGTTCTTTGTCGGCTTCTAGTGACTTTCCAGCCGTTCAATCTTTTTTTGTGGTGGAAAGTGTGAAGAATGCTCGCGTTGTTTCCTGTACCGACAGCCAAGGCAATGAATACAAAGTTGCTTTCACAGGCATTGGCGTGGGTTTAGAGATGGTGCATTGGGAAGGATTAAAGTTGGCGTATGCGGGCCTTTCTCCGGATATTTCTGGAACCTATTATGGTCTTAGAGTGGCTGCCTCTGCTTTGGTAGGTGCAAATGTTTTATTGTCTGTGGGCAATTGGGGACAGTTGTCTGCCGTAGGTATCGATGGGCTGGGTGGGGGATTTGATGTTTCATTGGTAAGGCTCTATGTGGGTAAAACCTGGTCTGATGTGGCCTTAGCTATTCGAGAAGATTCTGAATCTCAAAAAGACAGACTTTAAGGGGGAAATACACATGAGAAGATGGGCTTCGTTAAATTTTTTGGGAAATTTCTTGGGAAATTTCTTGGGGAATGTATTAGGGGGTGTATTGGGGGTTGTTGTTTTATTCTTTAATCTTTCAGTCAGTTACGCGGTGGATATTTCTAGAACCCTCTATATTCCAGAGGTCAAAGATTTAATCTCTGATACCATTCCTTTAGAGATTGATGGAAGCAATGTCAGAAAAGAGTTTAAGTATTCTTTGACGACACCCGCTTTAGATCGACTCTTAAAGGAAGCCCATCTTCCTTCGGTGTGTGATAGTGCCAAAGAAGAACGCCAAATTCATCAATGTAAAGTTACAAGGGTTTCTCGGACAGCAACCTATGAGCTTTCTGTAAGAGATCGTGAATGGCTTAAAAAACAATCGGGCTGGTGTCGATTTGCACGAACATTGTGGGGGGGGTGTAATCCAACATCCTTAGAAGATGTGATGACGCTTTCTTTGCAATTAAAGCTCTCTGAACCAGAAACACAAAAAGTGATGGAGGAGTCTGTTGAAAAAATAGAACCCACTCGCTGCATGGCAGATCCACAAACTCCCGAAGATACAATATTGGACACATTAAAAATATGTGCTGTGGACTCTTCTCCCTATCAAAAAGATTGTGTGAGATTTTTTAAAGACTCTCATTTGGTTTATAAAGATAAGATTTGGACCATGGCCTTGTCTCCTGTTTCTGACACAAAAGTTCGCGCTATTTTGCCACCTCTTAAAGAAGTGGATTCCTTAGAAACAAAATTAGAGTCTATTTTAATGATGGGGATTGCTCTAAGTCCGAAGCCTGTTCAATTGTGGAACGGTAGTTTGGGCTTAATAGATGTATTTAAAGTTTTTAAAGAGCCCCAAAATAGTATTGAACTTTCCGGAAGATATTCCAAACTTCTCAATGGCACCCAAAAAACAGAAGAAGTATTAAAAGCGCAACTTCCTGTTTCAAAAATCCCCCTGGTGATTGAGAATTTTCCTCTCGAAATTTCACTATCCTTGGAAGATATTTTGGGATTTGAAAAATTGAATCGTGTTTCTGAAACGGCACTCATCATGCAGGAAGTATGTAAAAACTCTCCAGGGCAAGAGTTTGGAAAATTTATTTGCAACGAAATGAACGTTACGAATGATCCTTCTATTCTTGCTCAAAAGCAAATAAGACTTCGTTTTCGGGATCAAAAGGGGATAGAGCGTTTTATAACCTGGGAAAGAAAAGATCCAACATCTACCTGTGAGGCAAGTAGATACCATTATAATCCCTATGGATCTGATATTCAGGCAGGTTTTTCATGTAAGAAGGCAGGAAATACCAAAAAAGAATGGGAAAAATGGCTTCAAGATGATTCTCAGATGATCGAACGCTTTTTGGTTGATTCTTCAGAATGTTGTCAAAAACTTGTTTTTACGATTGAAGATTTTATTCCCTTGGCCGCCAACATTCCTCCTCTTTCTCAATTTGTGAGCGCACAAAGTCATTCTGTGCGTGTTATGAAGAAGGAATAAATGGTAAGGAATTTTTAGGCGAACTCTAGAATTTAATTTGACATCAAAAAAGTCGCATGTTACTTCCATTTTTGTTCTTTAAACATTAATAAAGGGGAGGTATTTTGTGAAGACATTTATTTCATTATTCTTATCTTCAGTACTTTTAATCACTCAATCATTGGCTGTATGTTATGCGACGGAAAATCAAGGAAATACGGCCTTATTTTCTTCAAAAGATGTTCGGCTGAAATTGGCAGAGGAAGTCGAGGCTAAGGGAGAATATTTACAAAGAATTGCTGATACACAAGGATTAGAAGCAGCCCATCAAGAGTTTGAGTTGATGGCCAAATCTAATTTGACCACTTTTTTTGCTAAAACGCGTGAATCAGTTCAAGCCATGACAGAAGAAGAAGCCAAGGCTCACCTTGAAAAGCTTCAAGAAACAAATTCAGCAGATGTGGAGCAAGCCCTATCTATTATTTCTGATCGAGGAAAGACAGCCAAGATGAAAGTGACTGAGCTGTATGCCAATCAAAGCTATGAGCATTTTCAAGAAGGGATTGAAAAAATTAAAGCTGAAGTAAGCGTTGTGGGATATAAAAAAGCGTTTGCTGGGCTGGCCAATCAAATGCGAGATCGATCTCATGATGATTCCTATAGCGATGGGGAAAATGTGTTTTTGGTTTTGGTGATCATTATTTTGGTGGCCGCTATTATTTTATCTAGTATTAATCCACAACCTACGTATTATGTGGTTGAGTCAGGATGTGGAGGGTATGTGGGCTATCGTGGTTATAGACATTATTATCCTTATGATCCTTACGACCATTATCACTATTGAATATCATCTTTTCCTATTGTAAAACTATAGCAAATTACTTATGAAAGTCTTTTTGCGTCTGCTTTCCTATATAAAGCCTTACACTTGGCAGTTTGTTGGGATTTTATTGCTTGGAATTGTCGCTTCTTCCTTTCAGCCGGGAGCGGCTTTGGCTGTAAAGCCTTTCTTAGATGATGTCCTCATTGGTAAAAAGAAAGAGCTTTTAAAGCTGGTACCTTTTTTTATTATCATTTTTACAGTTATTTGTGAGATCAGTCGTTATTTTTATACGATTTGGGCTGCTTATCTAAGTGAGAAAATTGTTCAAACCATTCGGCTTCAATTATACGAAAAGTATACCTCACTGTCTTTGGATTATTATTCAAAAGCATCCACCGGTAAAATGATGACGGTTCTTGCGGGGGATGTGGTGATTCTCCTGGAAGGGTTTGGTAAAGTGGCTTCTTTGTTTCGAGATCCTTTTACAATTATGGGCCTGATGGCTGTTTCTTTTTATCGTGATTGGAAATTAACCCTGATGTCTTTTTTGATTGTTCCTCCTGTGGTAGTCATGATTTCTAAAATTGGACAAAAACTTCGTCAAATGACGCACATACGTCAAGATCGATGGGCGACGCTTAATTCCACCATTCATGAGACATTTAGTGGAATACGAATTATCAAAGCTTTTAATTTGGAAAAATTGTTACAACGTCGATTTCAAGATGACAATGAACGTCTCCTTAAAATTCAGTATGGATGGATGAAAGTTGAAAATTTATCTGCTCCACTTTTGGGGATTTTAATGGCTGTAGGTTTGGCTCTGGTTGCCATTTATACAGGAGGTCGCGTTTTGTCTCGGGGGCTCAGTACTGGAGAACTTTTAAGTGTGGGGGTGGCTTTAGGACTTTTAATTGATCCCATTAAAAAAATTAATGCCTTATATATTTCTTTTCAGAAAGCATTGGGAGCTGCAGATCGTGTCTTTGCTATTCTAGATTTAAATCCAACGGTTTTTGAAAAATCCAATGCTCGAACTTTAGCTCCTTTTTGCCGAGAAATTTCTTTTAAGAATGTTTCTTTTAAATATCCCGAGCACGAAGAATGGGTGCTTCGCCCTATTGATTTGACTGTTCGTAAAGGAGAAGTCATTGCTTTGGTGGGTTCGAGTGGTGTGGGAAAAACCACATTGGTCAATTTACTTCCTCGTTTTTATGATGTGAGTGAAGGTGCAATCTCCATTGATGGAGGTGACATCCGTAATGCTACCTTAAGTTCTCTCAGAGATCAGATTGCTATTGTATCTCAAGATGTTTTCTTGTTTAATGACACCGTGGGAATCAATATCGCCTATGGAGATCAAGAACGTTCCAAAGAAAATATTATTCAGGCAGCCAAAGCAGCTTATGCACATGACTTTATTATGGAGCTTCCCAAGCAGTATGACACGGTTGTCGGAGAAAGAGGGGTGAAACTTTCTGGAGGACAAAGGCAGCGTATTTCTATTGCGCGAGCCCTTTTGAAGAACGCTCCTATTTTGATTTTAGATGAGGCAACCTCTTCTTTAGATACGGAATCTGAAATTTTAGTCCAGCAAGCCATTGAACAACTTATGAAAGGAAGAACAAACCTTATTATTGCCCATCGACTCTCTACCATTCAACATGCCACGCGTATTCTTGTTTTGACGCGACAAGGTATTGTTGAAGAAGGAACACATGATGAGCTTATGAAAAAACAGGGAGAATATTATAAATTTTATCAACTTCAATTTTCCAAACACTTGGATCCGAGCACTTTACCAAATACTCTACCAAGTACTTTAGAAGAGAAAAAATCATGGCTTTAGACATGTCCACTCTGGTTTCTTTGTGTAAGAGACGAGGATTTATTTTTCAAAGCAGTGAGATTTATGGGGGCATTAATAGTTGTTGGGACTATGGTCCACTGGGTGTAGAGCTTAAAAACAATATCAAGCGCGTGTGGTGGCAAGCGATGGTCAATCGCGAAGATATTGAAGGCCTTGATGCCTCTATCCTCATGCATCCAAAAGTCTGGGAAGCCTCCGGCCATGTGGCGGGTTTTACAGATCCTTTGGTGGATTGCAAAAAGTGCAAACATCGTTTCCGTCCAGATCAACTTCAAGAAAAAAAATGTCCGGATTGTGGGGGGGCTTTGACAGAATTGCGTATGTTTAACCTCATGTTTAAAACATTTATGGGGCCTGTCGAAGATGAATCTAGTAGTGTGTATTTGCGTCCGGAGACCGCCCAAGGTATTTATGTCAATTTTCTCAATGTTCAAAGTACACTTCGCCATAAAATTCCCTTTGGAATTGCTCAAATTGGTAAAGCGTTTCGAAATGAAATTACACCAGGCAATTTTATTTTTAGAACACGGGAATTTGAACAAATGGAAATGCAATATTTTGTGAAACCCGGAACGGATGAAGAATGGTTTGAACATTGGAAAGAAGAAAGGCTTACATGGCACAAGGCTTTGGGGCTCAATCCCAAAAAATTGCAATTTCATCAGCATGGGACAGATGAACTGGCGCATTATGCGAAAAAAGCTTTTGATGTTCAGTATGAATTTCCTTTTGGGTGGCAAGAAATTGAAGGTATTCACAATCGCACCGATTTTGATCTTTCCCGTCATCAAGAATTTTCTGGAAAATCATTGCAATATTTTGATGAGGCTACCAAAGAAAAATATATCCCTTATGTGATTGAAACATCTGTGGGCTGTGATCGAACACTTTTGGCGTGTTTGATTGATGCCTATGCAGAGGAAGAAGAAAGATCTGTGCTTCGTTTTCATCCTAAACTTGCTCCCATCAAAGTGGCTTTTTTTCCTTTGATTAAGGATGCGGGGCTCCAAGAATTGACTCATAAACTCCAAGAAGAGACTCGCCCCTATTTCTTAACACGCTATGATGAGGCCGGAAGTATTGGGCGCAGATATCGTAGGCAAGATGAAATTGGTACACCGCTGTGTGTGACCGTAGATTTTGATTCCTTAAAGGATCAAGCAGTAACGGTGCGTGATCGAGATTCTATGAAACAAGATAGAGTTTCAACAAGTCAATTGTTGGAATTTTTAAGAAAAAAAATAGTGTTATGATTTCTCAATTACCATTGGCACAATTTGTTTTTCTCTTTGGAGATGGAAAAGTAGAAGGAGATCCCACACGTCGTGATATCTTAGGAGGCAAGGGAGCGGGATTGGCTGAGATGACAAAGCTCTCTATTCCTGTCCCTCCTGGTTTTACGATTTCTTCTGAAGTTTGTGCCTATTTTTATAATCATCAGTATACGTATCCTACTGGATTTGAAAAAGAGGTTTTCAAAAAATTAGGACAGGTGGAGGAAATCATGGGGTCTTTTTTTGGAGATCCTAAAAATCCTCTTTTGGTTTCTGTCCGTTCTGGTTCCAGAGTCAGTATGCCAGGAATGATGGATACTGTTTTAAATTTGGGTCTCAATGACCACACCTTACAGGGGTTGATCCAGCAAACCCAAAAAGAGCGGTTTGCTTACGATAGTTACCGTCGGTTTATTCAAATGTATAGCAATGTGGTCTTGGGTATGGATCTTCATTTGTTTGAAACACTTTTAGAACATCACAAGAAAAAGAGAGCTGTAACAGAAGATATCGATTTGCAAGTTTCCGATCTTAAAGAAATTGTGGAAGAGTATAAGGCGCTTGTAAAAAATCAGTTGGGAAAAGAATTTCCACAAGATCCTTATGAGCAACTGTGGGGAGCCATGGGGGCTGTTTTTTTGTCTTGGAACTCTCCTCGCGCTATTACCTATCGTAAAATTCATCACATTCCTTCTGAATGGGGAACGGCTGTGAATATTCAAGCCATGGTTTTTGGAAATTTAGGAAATGATTGTGCAACAGGGGTGGCCTTTACCCGAAATCCTTCTACAGGTGAAAAGAGAATATTTGGAGAATATTTGATTAATGCCCAAGGAGAAGATGTGGTGGCGGGGATTCGCACGCCCGCACCTCTCACAGATGATGACGGCGTTGCTCCTCATAGCTTAGAACGAATGATGCCACACGTTTTTCAAGAGTTGTCAGAAATTTCTAAGCGACTCGAGGATCATTTTTTAGAGATGCAAGATATTGAATTTACGATTCAAAAAGGAAAAGTTTGGTTGCTCCAGACACGGCGTGGCAAACGTTCGGCACAGGCGGCCATTCGCATTGCAACGGACATGGTTTCTGAAAATCTTATTTCTAAAAAAGAAGCGCTTTTGAGAGTAGAGCCTGTTCAGTTAGATCAGCTGTTACATCCCATGATTGATCCAGAAGCTCCTAAGGAAGTTTTGGCCAAAGGACTGCCAGCTTCTCCAGGAGCCGCCACAGGACAAGTTGTTTTTTCTCCAGATGAGGCAGAAGCGTGGGTGAATCAAGGACGAAAAGTGATTTTGGTTCGGATGGAGACTTCTCCAGAAGATATCCATGGGATGAATGTGGCCAGTGGAATTTTGACTGCTCGAGGGGGGATGACCTCCCACGCCGCTATAGTAGCACGCGGGATGGGAAAATGCTGTATTGTGGGTTGTCATGAACTTCATATGGATACTAAAAGTGGACAAATGACGGTTCGAGATCAAAAGATTCAACTGGGAGATGTCCTTACGATCAATGGAACGACAGGGGAGGTTTATAAAGGAGCGATTCCAATGATTCAGCCCAAATTAGATCCAGCGTATCATACATTTATGAGCTGGGTGGATGAAGTGCGCACAATTCATGTAAGGGCCAATGCGGATACGCCTCATGATGCACGGGTTGCCCGAGAATTTGGAGCCGAAGGGATTGGACTTTGTCGTACGGAACATATGTTTTTTGATCTCACACGGATTGATGCCATGAGAGAAATGATTTTGGCGGATAATGAAAAAGCCAGAAGAAAAGCTTTGGCGCAGCTTTTGCCCATGCAAAAAAGTGATTTTATTGGAATCTTTAAAGAAATGAAAGGGTATGCCGTAACTATTCGTCTTTTAGATCCTCCACTTCACGAATTTTTGCCCCACAATAATAAAGACTTGGCAGAGTTAGCTAAAAAAATTGATATTTCTTTTTCAAAATTAAAGCGAAAAGCAAAAAGTTTGGATGAATTTAATCCGATGCTTGGATTTCGAGGGTGTCGGTTGGGCATTGCCTACCCAGAAATTTATGAAATGCAAGTTCAAGCCATTATGGAGGCTGCATGTGAAGTGGTTCAAGAAGAAAAAGTTCATTTGCGACCTGAAATTATGCTTCCCATTATTGGAGATGCGTACGAGTTTGATCTTTTAAAAGAGATGGTAGAAAAGGTGTGCCAAGATATTTTGGAAAAATATAAAACACATGTGGACTATAAAATTGGAACGATGATTGAATTGCCCAGGGCGGCATTAACGGCAGATGAAATTGCCAAACGTGCTGATTTCTTTTCTTTTGGAACCAATGATCTTACGCAAACGACCTTTGGAATTTCTAGAGATGATTCAGCCTTCTTTTTACCCAAATATGTTGAAAAAGGTATCTATGAAATAGATCCTTTTGTTCGCATTGACCAAAAAGGGGTAGGGCGATTGATGCAGATGGCTATTGCCTTGGGGCGACAGACGAATTCGGACTTAAAAATTGGAATTTGTGGTGAGCATGGAGGGGATCCTTCCTCTATTGAATTTTGTTATCAATCTGGGTTAAATTATGTCAGCTGTTCCCCCTATCGTGTACCCCTCGCAAGACTTGCAGCTGCACAGGCTGTATTAAAACATGAAACTCAACAAAAGTGATCATTCAGTTGATCTAAAATTTAAGACACTCAAAGACAGAAAAATTGTTTTGTGTGTGACGGGGAGTATCGCAGCTGTTGAAACAGTAAAGCTGGCTCGAGAATTGAGGCGTTATCAGGCTTCCGTTCAAGCCATTTTAACTGCTTCTGCAGAAAAATTTATTACTCCGCTAGCACTAGAGTGGGCCACACAACAAAAAGTGATCACCCAGTTATCGAGTCAGGCAGAGCATATTGTCGATGCGGATTTGGTATTGGTGGCACCGGCCACTTTAAATACCCTTAATAAAGTGGCATTGGGATTTGCAGACAATCCTGTGACAACAACCTTGGCCTCTGCATGGGGACAAAAGTTACCCATTGTTTTTGTTCCAGCCATGCATGATTCTTTGGCCCATAATCCTGTTTTAGAAAAAAATAGGATCCTATTAAAAAATGAAAAAACCTTTTATTTTATTGAGCCCAAACATGAGGAAAACAAGGAAAAGTTTCCAGACGCTGAAGTCATTGTTTCAGAAGTTTCTCATATTTTATCTCAGGGCCCTTTAAAGCATAAAAAGGTCTTGATTACAGCGGGTCCCACTCGAGGGCCGATTGATCCTGTTCGATATATTTCTAATTTTTCAACGGGTGAATTGGGTGTGCGTTTGGCTCACGAATTGTATATCCGAGGGGCAGAGCCCACCCTCGTGTATGGTCCGGGATCTGTTTTGCCTCATTCATTTTATCCTGTGATTTCTGTCATTACACCTCAAGAAATGTTAGAAGCGGTTCTATCTCAGCTTCAATACCAAAAATACCATGCAGCTATTTTTTCTGCGGCTGTGTTAGATCATGTTCCAACTCAAGTTCATGATGTGAAGCTTTCTTCTACTCAGAATTTGGAAGTTCAATTTACTCCAACCCCTAAAATTATTCGAGAAGTGGATCAGGTTACGCGTCATTCTTGTGAAAATATTTCTAAAGGACTTTTTAAAATAGGGTTTAAATTAGAATGGAAGAAATCAGAGGAGGAGTTGGCTCAGTTGGGAATGAATGCCCTAGATTCCATGAATGTAGAGTGTGTGGTTATGAATGATCTTTTTAAAATTAAAGAGGAGGTGCATCCTGCTTTGCTTTTAGATCGGAGAGGCACTTCTCAAAAATTACATACCAAAAAAGAAATCATAGAAGCTTTAATTCAAAAGTTAGAGAATGTTGTATAAATTTTTTAGATTCTTTCTTTTTCAATTTGATCCAGAAATCATTCATGAGGGTGTGATCTTTCTTCTTTCTCTGCCTCCTGTTCAATGGCTCTTAAAGCTTTTGTACGATTTTCATGATGTACGTCTTGAAAAAAACTGTGGGGGCCTTCGATTTAAAAACCCTGTTGGAATGGCAGCTGGTTTTGACAAAAATGCGAAGGCTCTTTTGGGGCTTCAAGCCTTGGGTTTTGGTTTTATAGAAGTGGGAACCGTTACCCCTCGGCCTCAGCAGGGAAATCCAAAGCCTAGAATTTTACGATTTGAAAAAGAAGAAGCGTTGGTCAATTGGCTTGGATTTAATAATGATGGCATTGCTCAGGTGGTGGAAAGATTAAAAAAAGTAAAGCCTAAAATGAAAATTCCTGTGGGGCTTAATATTGGGAAAAACAAAGAAACCCCATTAGAAAAGGCTGTAGATGACTATGTCATTTGTATTGAAAAAGCCAATCCCACTGTCGATTTTTTTGTGATCAATATTAGTTCCCCCAACACACCAGAGTTAAGAAAACTAGCCGAGCCCCTTTTTTTAGAAGGGCTTTTGAGTCGTGTTCAAAGAGTCTCTCGACATCCTGTGTGGGTTAAGCTTTCTCCAGATACATTTGGCAACACATCGGATCGTCACTTAGAAGAAATAGTCCGGCTCTGTGAGCAATATCAGGTGTCCGCCCTCGTCGCCACAAATACGACAACGGATTACACTCTTTTGCCTACGGCTGGACTTTCGCAAGGCGGAATTAGTGGGAGGCCTCTCGAAATAAAATCCACCCGTATTCTTAAAGCACTCAAATCGAAAATATCTTCTCAGACGATGTTGGTCGGGGTGGGAGGAATTTTATCTACAAAAGATGCTTTGGAAAAAATAAATGCCGGTGCAGATCTCATTGAGCTCTACACCGGCCTCATTTTTAAAGGCCCAAAATTAATTCAGAAAATTAAGCAGAAATTATTGTGATTGACTTTCTGTATGAATGCCCTTAAAAAATTTACCTTAAATCTAAAAACCTAAGGAGGCATAAGATATGTATAAAAAAATATTGTTTGTCATGGCTATGGTACTGTTTGTTTCTGGTTCGCTTCTTGCAGAGAGCAGGAGAGATCGTGAATGTTATGATATGGTGAGAGGATATCTTTTAGAGTCCGCTCAATTTGGCTCAGTCCTTCCTGATCTTGACGTTAAACCAAGTACGCCTCGGAATGTGACAGTGCAATGCGAAAATAACAGCAAAGGCTTAGGAGCTTTGGACCCCAATGTTAAGACGGGTGATCGTGTGGCAACGCTTCTGGTAGATGCCAATGTTACATTAACGATTCAACCTGTGGTGCCAGGTCATGGGCCATTAGGTGGAACACAAGAAACAGTTGAGGTTCGAGGTTTATCTGGCTATGTTTACGGCGCTAAAGAGGGTATTCGTTTCTTGGATGTGGATGCATTTTCTTACCAAAAGAATGGCCTTCGAGAGCTGGAGCGGAAGTAAACTTTAGCTTTTAACAGTCTAAATATACTCTATTTTAAGGACTTCGAATTCTTGAGTTCCTTTAGGAACTTGGATAATGACTTCATCGCCTACTTTTTTGCCTATCAAGGCTCGAGCAATGGGGGAGGCAATAGGAATTTTTCCGCTTTTAACATCTGATTCAAATTTCCCCACAATTTGGTAGATTTTTTGAGCATCTGTTTGTAAGTCTAAAAGAGTGATCGTGGCTCCAAAAGCAATGCTTTCAGATTTAATCATCTTATGATCAATGACATGAGCCAAAGCTAATGTGTGTTCAAGATCTGCAATGCGGGCCTCTAGTAACCCTTGTTCTTCGCGAGCGGCATGATATTCGGCATTTTCTTTTAAATCTCCATGAGCTCTGGCGGTGGCAATGGCTTTGATAACGGCCGGGCGTTCAACGGTTTTGAGCCGATGAATTTCTTGCTTTAATCTTTCATGCCCTTCAAGGGTAATAGGTTCTTTGGTCATTCTGGAGTTTCAGAGGGATTCCTGAAAATTTTTTGAAAAGAAGCCAGGGGTGGGACTTCTACAATACGAGATTTCTCATCATCTAATTGTTCGATGAGAACAACATTTTGAATGGGGATCATAAGAGACTTAGTCTCTCTAAACCTTCTTTTCTCTTTGCTATTGAGTTCAATCAAGGGGCTATGGGCGGGTTCAATGAGACCATTGAGACAGACAAAATATGGATGTCCCCGTAAGTCTAAATTTTCGACTTTGCAATAGACTGTATAAACTTCTTTTTCGTAATCGTCTTTGAACTTGACTCTAAACATAGGCATGCTTTTTACACCACTTTTGTTATTTCTTCAAGAATTCTTCTTTTGCGAGTTCCAGTAAAGAACGTGTATAAAAAGCAGTTTTTTCAAGGCTTTTAGCTGTATTTTGTAGGAATATTGTTTTTTCCTTTTCAGAAAGTCGTAAAGACTGTTCATACGGAGAAAGAGGGAATTTTCCCTTGGGGCTATTGGGAACATCTATAGAAGGATTTAAAAATTGATCTCCAAAAAAAGTGTAGCTTGCTTCTCCAATGGCATAAGAAAGGTGATTGGAGTCATCCGCAGAATGGCGTGCAATTAAATAAGCACTCGAGCTATTCATAAAGGTTGTTCCTTTAAGTGCTGAGATAAAATATTTTTTAAATTTATTTTGAACTTCTTCTTCAATCCGAAAAACAACGTAGTCTTCATATATAAAATGGTAATTGGAAATAATTTGAGTGGTGCGTTTGATGAGGGTTTCAAAACTTAAAAGTGAATTCCAAGCAATGAATTTGGGAGTCAGAAGCTGACAGCTATGAAAGGGTTGCCCCAAATCTTGGATATAATGAAGAGTCCAAGCTAAAAATCGAAACGCCCAATAGGGTTCTTTAGCCTCAAAAGCGGTTTGTGCAAGATCGTAAAAAATTTGAGCTCGTTTTAAAGCCTCTCCCATTTCTCGAGGTGGAATGTGAAATGTCCTCCAAGGAGCTTTTAAATTCCATTTTTTCCAATACAGATGTCGAAACGCTTGACTGGTGGGGCCTTTTGTCCCTCCCATAAATTTTTGATCAGCAGAAATATCCAAATTTTGATCCATCCCCCAATCTGGTTCGTCGACATAGTGGATGAGGATCCAGGAAGCAGTCATTTTTTGTCCTTCTTGTTCATGGTGTTTAAAAATGACTTTAGTGGTGGGATTTAATTGATACTGGCGTAAAAAATTATTTTCTTTATAATCTTTGGCAAAGGCTTTTGAGAGAAAGTGTTGGAAGGAAGTTACTTCAATTGTGTTCCACGAGTTGAGCCATGCGACATCTTCAATGGCAAAAGGGGTGAGTAAGTCATGCCGTCCCCATGCTCCACTTACCGTTTCCAAAATACAGAGAAAAAATATCGAAAGAATAGGCTTCATGGATCGTTTACGGCTATAATCGAAAAAAAACGAATTGTAAAACATTAAATCGGATGCTATAAAATTTCTGTGTCAAATCATGAAGATACCTTAGGGCAATTTTTAAAAAAAGAACGTGAGTTTCGAAAATTAACCCAAGAAGATGTAGCCAAATTTACTCGCTATCACGTTTCAAGGATTCAGGCTTTAGAAGAAGACCAACATGAGCTGCTGCCTTCTCAACCCTATGTCAAAGGCATGTTGCGTTCGGTTTCTAAGTATTTGGGATTAGATATTCACGAATTGATATCTCGTTATGAAGACCTTCTTCGCTCTAAAGGGATTGAGTCTTCTTCAGAGTTGGCTTTTCAACAAACCATTAAAATTCCTTCTGTTCCGTTTTATCAAGGAAAGAATTTTCTTGTGGTTTCGGCTACGGTCGTTTTTATTGTGCTCGTTGTTATTGTTTCTTTCTTTTTTCATGGTACAAAAAAAATGGAACCATTGCCAAGTGTTCAAATTCCTCAAACACAACCTCCTTTTTCAGAAAAAGGTGGGGAGGGGATCAAAGAGGAGGGGGTAAAAAAAGAACATAAAATTTTACTTCAGGCCTCTCAAGATATATGGCTTAAAATTCAAATAGATTCTGATTCTCCTAAACCCATGAGTTTAAAGGCAGGAAAGTCTTTAGAATTACAGGCCAAAAAAGTACTTCGTTTTTTTGTGTCTGACGCCAGTAGGCTAAAGCTCATTTTTGATGGGAAAGAATGGGTTCATCAACATCAGGGCCCCACAACCTTTATTTTTCCAGAAGAATAAATTAGAAATTACTAAGAAATAATAGAGCAGGGTAAAGCAGCGAAGCTGTCACGATTGGAACAGTAAAGTTATCATCTAAAGGTTTAACAGCGCTGAGTTCTCCTAGAGTTGCCGCCAATCCTCCAATCAATGCAATAAGAGCAATCGTGTTTGAAGAGATTTGATGCGCGATCAGAAATGCTAATGTTAAAAGAAAGCAGACGACAAAGCAGGCAATAGAGCCTTGAAGCGATTTGTTATGGAAAATTTTGTCTTTACCAAATCGAAGACCAATGATGCAGGCAGCAACATCCCCAAAAGCCAGACATAGCATGGAGACAATGGCAATGGGTTTTGGAAAAAAGGCAATAACAATTAGGCTTGATAAAATAAAAGGGGTTGTAGAACTGGGTGAGAGCAATTCTCTTTTTCTCATCAAAGGACCAAAGAGAGAAATAATCCATATATTCAAAGGCCGAATGTGTAATCTTAAGGTATCTAGAATTAAAAAAGGGCCCCCAATGAATGCCCACGCAATGAGTGCGTTTTGTCGGGTGCGAAAAACTTTGGCATAAAGATAACAGGTGCCGACAATCATCCCTGCGTGCCAAAATTTTCGAATCCAATGAATATCTTTTTTTGTGGTGGATTTAACTGAAAAAGGAAGAAGAGGGACAAGCCCTGCCCAAGGCCTATTTTTAAGTCCCTCTCTTAAAGTCTGTGCTTGAAATCTCATGTTATGTATAAATAAAGCAGGTTCTATGCCAAGGTGCGTCAAAATGGGAATATAAATTAAATCATAAATAATTTTAATAGGTTATAAAATTACGTTCACCATGCCACATATGGCAACGCAGGGTCATTTAGGGAAACTTTATGCCAAATTTTCTGTTGAGATGCGTAAAAAATTTCGCATATAGGATAGTGATTGATTTTGAGAATACTTAATGTATATGGAAAGGAAGAGTGCACATAATGTTCTGCGGTGGGAGGATCTACACCGGGCGGAGGGGCCCAAAGCAGAACATTACGTGTACTCTTCCGTTTGATATATATATATGAATTCATTACGCGATATTCCATCGGTTC
>JAHFEZ010000025.1 GCA_023248265.1 Deltaproteobacteria bacterium | reverse complement strand
ATGAAGTTCTTATTTTAAATTCTGTGCAGAGAAAATCTAAAATAGAAGTTGAAAGATTTTTAGCCTCTTTATTCCCAAAGGAAGTAGAGATTGTAGGAGATAGAATAAGAAGATTGCCTCTGGGAATTGCACAAAATTTAACTATCGCTAGCGATAGTACTTTGCCACTTATTTCAGCAGTATTTCAAAAAGAAAGGCCCGTAGAAAAAATAAAGCCTTTGACGGAGAGGAAAGTCAAAATTGAGTTTTGTGCAGATGAGAAATTTATTCAAAAAATAAAAAGAGCCAAAGAATTACTGAGGCACAAATATCCAGAGGGAAAACTTGAGAACATATTGGATGAAGCATTGGAGCTGCTTTTGGAGAAGAAAGACCCGGAGAGAAAAATACAAAAGAAAGAACTGGATAAAAAGTCCAGCAGTCAGAAAGAGCCTGGGGCATCCTTAGAAATGCCCATGGCTCTTTCTGACACAGGGATAAGAACGAGATACATCCCAGAAAGAATCAAACAGGCTGTTTGGAAGAGAGATGAGGGGCAATGTAGCTATCAAAGCTCTGAAGGAAAACAGTGCGGAGAAAGAAGTTTTTTAGAGCTCGATCATATTGAGCCATGGAGTTTGGGAGGAAAGTCGTCAGAAAAAAATCTTCGGTTGCTGTGCAGAGCCCACAACCAGTGGCGGTCATCAAAAACTTTTGGGAAGACGTTTTCTTAAGTTTATTTTTCTAATATGACCAAATTAAAAATTTTTAAGAGCAGATATGTGGCGGGTGTGTTGTGATGGCACTTATTTTTTTTCAGCTTGTGGTCTATTGTTCTCCAAATTTTTAAGGGTATCTAGTATTCTTAAAAATTCTTTATTTTGAGTGCTTTTATTATTGTTACTATCTTGTTCTTCCGTTTTTTTTAGGAGATCTCTGAGACTGTTTAACAGTTCTTCCCTTTGTAGTTTTTTTTGTAGATCTTCTTGGAGTCCTTTTAATGCCTCATTTACCGATATGTTTATCAATTCAGATGATTGAGGAAATGGTTGAAATTGAAACTTTCCAATGCCCCCACCGAAAGCAACAGGACCTGGAGGACTAGATCTTGCTATTTCTGAGGAAGTTGGCGGATTTTTATTTGCATATTGTTCTTTTACAGTGGCAGGGATTTTATCATTCATAAGGTCAATGAGATATGTCATATGACCGTCTAAATTAAACTCATGATAAGCATGTTCTGTAGTAAGACAAATTTTTCCATTTTCTAAAAAGGGGTGATAGGAATAATTAAACCTTGCAATATAAAAGTCATCTTCAATCCTTGTTTCAATGTTTTGTTGATTTAAAAGTTTTCCTGTCTTTTTATCCAATGTCAAAAGGGAAACTTCCCCACGAGGATTAGCAGATACGAGGTAGACTCTATCTTGTAGAATGAGGGGATCTGACCTAAAAATTTCTTTCTCTCTTTCAAAGCACCATCGTTCTTCCTGGACCATGCAAAACCGCTCTTGTAAATAGGATTTATGTGTAAACAAACTTACATTATCTTTATTTTCGTTTATCTCGTCTTTAATTCGTCTATCTATAGTAAATGGGGTGCCCGATGGAATATTTTCAGAAACTTCATTGGTTGGGCATTGGTTAGAGTATTTTTGAAGGTGGGCTAAAGTTTCTTGGACTTGTTCATGTCCTGCCAAGAGCTCTGCAACTTCTGCCTTGGTCAACTGTGGATTTTCTTTGAAAAGTTCTAAAACCTTATCTTTCCATCCCAGCTGCACATAACAATAACCCAACTTAATGGTGAAAAGAGCTTTTTCGAATTCATTTAAATGTTTATATCCAGGGGATATCTCTTTGGCCTCTTCCCACAAAGACACAGCTCTCTCACAACGACCTTCTTCTAAATAAATGGAACCTAATTGATCAAAAAGTTGAAATCCGCCTTGCGAAGGCAAAGAAAGAGCGGCCTTATCAATAAATTGTTGTCTTTCCTCTTCAGAGCTTTCTCTAAAATAATCACCTCCTGAAAGTTTTTTTAAATAAGCCCCAGACTCAATTTTAACTTCCGTAGGAACATTGGGACTTTCAAAAATTTGAGACATCCTTTTTAAAAGAACCTCTCTGACATTCATATAATAGCCCGGCTCTGTTTCTAAAAGACTATGAGAGAAGGTGTTGGGTCCAATCAGATGGTTCCAATACAGTTTCCATGCCTCATAGGGCTTTCCTTCTTCAAGGAGTTGATCGCCCCGATGGATCACAGCTTTGATTTCTGTATTTTCAGGCAAAAAAATGGTGGCCAAAGACATACTGGTTAAAAAAAGCATAGGAAAGAGGATCAACATCAAAGCTTTAAATCTAAAATACCCCATACTTAGCTTATCGGTGAATAAACTAATATTTTTAATCACTATATTTTCGTATGGAAAGTGGGGGTGAAAAATGCCCATGGCTCTTTCTGACACTGGCAAAAACAAAGTGCAGGAGATTCGAAGAGTTAAAATTGAATTTGTGGCAGAGGAAGGAGTGGCAAAGATGATTGAAAGAGCAAAAGAGCTTTTGAGACACAAGTACCCAGAAGGAAAATTAGAAGATTTGGTTCGAGAAGCTTTTGAACTCTTACTCGATAAGAAAGATCCAGAGAGAATGTCATCTCGAGCAAAGCGAGAGATCTTAAACCAGGAGATTCCTCGCTTCGCTCGGAATGACACAGATACTCGGAATGATACGGATGTTCGGGGTGACAGGAAAACCCGATATATCTCCAGAGAAACTAAACTGAAAGTTTACAAAAGAGATGAGGGACGATGTTCATATGTAAGCTTAGAGGGCAAACGCTGTGGAGAGAGAAATTTTTTAGAGCTAGATCATGTGCATCCATGGGGATTGGGTGGGGACTCAACAACTGAAAATTTGCGTTTGTTGTGTCGGCCCCACAACCAGTGGAGATCATCAAAAACTTTTGGGAAGACGTTTTCTTAAGTTTATTTTTTTCTTCAATTTGTCTTTGTTTAGAATTTTCTCTAGATGGAGGGATTAATTGCAGGGTTTATAAATGGAATCTCCCAAAAATGGGTCATAATAGCAGTAAGTCCATGTTGTGGTTAAGGATCGATTACCTACAGAATCAATGGCAAAAGCTTTCAGAATAAATCGAGCATGGGTGCTCCACGGTAAATAAAAATCGTGAACCATTCCACTACTTATCATAACAGTCGTTGTTAGTCCGGTTGGGTTACGTTCAGTTAGTTCCAATGCATCCTCTCTATAATAAACGGTTCCAGGTTCATCAATGACAAGCCCATGTGTACTCCCCGAATACATTCTCAATGGACTTTGTCCTCCTATCGGAAAGGAAAGAACAGGAGGCTTTTTATCCAAGTGATATCTATATGTTTTTGGGGCTGTTTTATTTCCTGATGTATCGTAGGCTCTCACGTTTAAGATATAGGTAACAACGGCATTCTGAATAGAAGGTTTTGAAATACCTAGGATTGGGTCATATTTGTAAGCAGGCGATCTTCTTGAGGGATCAAGCTCTGCTTCAGTTTTTTGCCGAGCCTCCTCCTCTGTGAAAAGTGTATACCAAATTTCATTACTAGAATCGTCTGTAGTCATCGAAAGCTTAAGGTCATCATTTAAAATATATTCTGTAGAAGATACAGAGTGTTGCACTCCCGTTGAAGTAATTGTGACAGTTAGCCCTGAGGGAGCAGTTTGGACTGCAGGTTGATTGACAGGGGTACTGGGTGTGAATGAAGGTGAGGGGCTAGGGGGTGGCAGAGTTACGCCCGAAGACGATTGTTGAAGAGATTGAGTCAGCGATTTAGTTTCAGTTTCATCTGCTGTATTAGGAGTAGGCCCACCACATCTTGTTATTTGGAGAGCGCCTATCGTGAGTAGGATAGCGAGTATTAAATTTCTTATTATGTAATTCATTAAATATTAATGATCACTAGTGATTAATGATAAAATTTTTTAAACTGCTTCTTCAACGTTCAATACTTTAAATTTTAACCCTAAAAACCAAGCGAGTCAAAT
The DNA here is from genome assembly GCA_023248265.1 of Deltaproteobacteria bacterium. Classification (GTDB taxonomy): domain Bacteria; phylum Bdellovibrionota; class JACOXK01; order 2-02-FULL-40-11; family 2-02-FULL-40-11; genus JACPST01. The sequence goes on along the minus strand of JAHFEZ010000025.1, from coordinate 12,955 downwards.
TTTTTAAGAAAATGTTGTTCAAGTGAATTGGCTAAGTTTTAGATGTTTAACTAAAAGCTAATCAGATGTGTATTTAATGAGAATCAGAAGTTACATAAGTCATTGAAATTATTTATTATTTAACACGAATCTCCTCTTCTATATTGGCATAGTAATTGCATTTTAACTTAATTAAGAAAACAAGTTTTAAATACTTATGAATAATACTGTATTTCATTTTTTTAGATTTTTAATATCGATCATTATTGCCTCTTCTTTATCTGGATGCTTTGCAACTACGGGTACGCCAAAAACAACTGTTACAACTTGGCATACAAAACCTTCTCGTTCTGTGAGCACAGAAGGCAGTAGCTCCTCCTATCCAAAGGAAAATTCAATGAAAGAGTGGTTAGAAAAAGAACGAGCAAAGCTTCCCAGAAGGTGGAACCCCTTAGACCTTATGTTTGGAAGAACTGTAAGCTATACTGATGATGACATTAAAAATGAAGAAAGAACGGGCTGTAGTAGTGATAACGATTCCTCTCTGAATTTTTATCCATTACAGATCTTGCTTCAAAATCATCGAGATGTTCTTGATAATATAGGCGTAGCTTATGACGCTGCAAAAATGAATGAATTGCTTAATTGGCTTAACCATAGAGAGTCACATTGGAAAAATACAGGTGAGATTATTGAACCAGATGGTTCAGTCGAAAGAGCACATTTGCAAAATTCAAACACCGTTCCTGGTATACGGTTGCCTGATTTCAGTGTTCCAGCCAGATACAAGTTTTCTCCTCAAAAAGATGAATATGTCATTGAGTTTTATGATATGAATAAAAAAAGATGGATTAGTATTAAAGGGAATGGGGAACAAATATCTGAACTGCTCAATACACCTCAATAGCAGCACGAAGAATGGCGGTGGGAATGGTTCCGCAAGAGAGGGGTTTTTCAAAGTGAGTGGTATTGGCGCTCACTACAATTAAGATAGGTTCTTGGTATTGGTGGATGGTTTTGGCCAATCCTTGTCCTAAGCTTTGGCAGCGTTGGGCAGTGGTGGGCATGATGGTGAGAGGGACGATTTGAGTTTTAGGAGATAGAACTTGGAGGAAGGGGAGCTGAACTTCAAGTGTGGGATCTTGGAAATGAGCAAGCTCATCATGGCGGAGTTCAGGACAATTTTCCATCCAAAGAGCTGCGAGCTCTTCATTAATTTTGACTTCTCCTAAAGGTGTTTGCCATGCTCCTTTAGAATACAGGGCAAATTTTTCTCCTCGTTCTGTATGATTTTGGCCCAATAAAATCACATGAGATGGGATTTCAACAGAGGCATAACTTTCTGCCATCTTTTTCCCAACCAAAGCCATGTTTCCATGAGGGACAGTCATTGCTTTTTCCCTTCTTCGCACAGCTTTGATGTCGAGCAGAGACGAAATAGTTGATTTTAGTTCCTCTGCATCAGCGGGATATAAAAGACCTGCAAAAAAAGGGTATCTTATGCTTGCCATTTCTTGATGTATATAAGAGCCTGCCTGTCTTGACAAATAGTTTGTATTTCAGTAGTTTCGCCTCTTTACATATGAAGCTCAAACTTCACGAACTTCAAAAACCCCTGACGCTTTCTCTTTCTGAAACAGACTCTTGGTTCTGCAATATTTTTGAAAGCTTAAAACTAAAAACCCAAGGCCCGCTTTCCCTACATTTGGTTATTACCAAAGAAAAAGAGGATATTTTTTTTGAAGGCCATCTGAAAGTAAAACTTACTTTAAATTGTTCTCGGTGTTCGGAAAATGCTTCGTATGCTTTTGATGAATTTTTTTCTCCAGTGTTCACTCATGGGCAAGATCCTCGTGTGTCCGATGCGGAGCTATCTAAAAATGAACTGGATATCACCTATTTTAAGGAAGATGAGATTGATGTGGGAGAAGTCGTGCGAGAACAAATTGAGCTAATGATTCCCTTACAACCGTACTGTTCTGAAAAGTGCAAAGGGATGTGTCCGCAATGTGGACAAAACTTAAATATTAAGAGTTGTGCCTGTAAAAAAGACGATGTATATTCCCCCTTTCAAGTTTTGAAAGATTTTAGAGTTGTTAAGCAAAAAAGGAGAAAGTAATGGCAGTTCCAAAGAAAAGACGTTCGCTGATGAAGCGAAGACAAAGAAGAGCCCAGCAAAAGTTAACGGTGCCTCAATATATCACTTGCCCTCAGTGTAAAGCAGCCATGCAACCTCATCGGGTATGTCTGGCCTGCGGGTATTATAAAGGAAAAGAGATCATTCGCATTGGAGAGTTATGAAAATTGCCCTCGATGCAATGGGGGGTGATTTTGGGCCACGTGTGAATGTTGAGGGGGCGCTCCTTGCAGCCCGCCAAGAGGGTATGTGTGTCGTCCTCGTGGGCGATCAAAAAAAAATTCAAAAAGAGCTTCATAAAACTCGTTTTTCTTCTCAATCCATTGATGTTGTTCATGCGCCTGAAACAATCGAAATGCATGAGCGAGCCACAGAATCTTTGCGATCAAAAAAAAATACATCTATGCGTGTGGCCTTAGAACTTCTTAAAAATAACGAAGTCGATGCTGTAGTGAGTGCGGGACATACAGGGGCTTTTATGGCTTCTGCCCTGATGGTTTTAAAACGACTGCCAGGAATTGAGCGGCCTGCCATTGCAGGATGTATTCCTACGCTTAAAGGTTCTTGTGTGATGCTCGATCTTGGGGCCAATGTGGAATGTCGAGTCTCTCATTTGGTTCAGTTTGCTGTGATGGGTGCTTTGTATTCAAAAATTGTAGAGAAAAAAACACATCCTGTGGTGGGGCTTTTGAGCAATGGGGAAGAAGAAAGTAAGGGGACAGATCTCCTTCGTCAGGCGAATCAGATTTTAAAGACAAAAGAGTTAAATTATATGGGGTTTATTGAAAGCAAAGAACTTTTAAAAGGCAAAGCAGATGTTGTGGTGTGTGATGGTTTTATAGGAAATATTTTTTTAAAAACAGCAGAAGGATTGGTCTCTGCTATTTTTTCAATGATGAAACAAGAATTTCAAAAACGCTTTTTTACAAAATTAGCTGCTGGATTTTTTTACTTTATTTTTAAAGACACGTTGTATAGCTTTGGAAGACGGCTGGATTATGCAGAATATGGCTCTGCTCCTTTATTGGGCCTCAATGGGGTTGTGCAGGTGTGTCATGGTCGTTCGAGTAGTCGAGCGATTAAAAATGCACTTGTGACCGCTCAAAAATCTGTAGAGAGTCATTTTTTAGAAAAGCTCAGGGAAGAATTAGAAAAAATGGGAATAGAATGAGAAAGACAACTATTTTAGGAACAGGCTCTTATTTACCATCTAAAGTTTTAACCAATCAAGATATCTCTAAAATTTTAGATACGAATGATGAGTGGATTGTTTCTCGTACAGGTATTCGCGAGCGGCGCATTGTGGCAGAAGGTGAAACCTGTTCGGATTTGGCGTATCATGCTTCTTTAAAAGCATTGGAAGATGCCGAACTCACCCCCAACGATTTGGATATGATGATTGTAGCTACACTGACGCCTGAGAAACGTCTTCCATCGACAGCGTGTTTATTGCAAGATAAGTTACAGGCGAAAAAAGCTGCGGTGTACGATATTGGTGTGGCCTGCTCTGGGTTTGTCTATGGAATGTCGATTGCCGATCAGTATATTCAAACGGGAACACTTAATCATATTTTAGTTGTGGGCAGTGAAGTGATGTCTAAGGTTTTAAATTGGAAGGATCGTTCCACCTGTATTTTATTTGGAGATGGGGCGGGGGCGGCTCTTCTGGGGCCAGCCAAAACACCAGCTAAAACAGGAGAAAAAATTATTTTATCAACACATCTTTTTTCAAATGGATCTTTGTATCGACTTTTGGAAATGCCCGCTGGGGGAACAGCCATGGAGTGGACTCCAGATGTTTTTGAGCAAGGCTATCATTTGGTTAAGATGGATGGAAAGCAAGTTTTCCGCGAAGCCATTGAATCGATGGTCGATGCCTCTAAAATCGCCCTTCAAAAAGCCCATAAGACCATGGAGGATGTTAATCTTTTTATTCCTCATCAGGCCAATACTCGGATTATTGATGCGATTGCCAAGAGGTTAAAGTGCCCTGAAGAAAAAATTTTTGTTAATGTGGATAAATATGGGAATACCTCGGGGGCCTCGATTCCTATTGCTTTAGATGAAGCTATTAAGCAAGGAAGGCTAAAAAAAGGCGATCTTCTTTTGATTGCAACCTTTGGGGCGGGTTTTGCGTGGGGGTCCGCACTCATTCGGTGGTAAGCGTATGACCAAGCAAGTTTTTTTATTTCCAGGACAGGGCTCTCAACATGTGGGCATGGGTAAAGATTTATATGAAAATTTTTCACAGGCTCGATTGATTTTTGAAGAAGCCGAAGACGCTTTAAAAATAAAACTTCGAAAACTTTGTTTTGAAGGACCCGAATCCGATTTAAAATTAACTCTAAATACCCAGCCTGCACTTTTAACAGTGAGTGTCGCAGCTTGTCGTGTTTTAGAAACTGAGACAGATTTTAAACCTTCTTTGGTGGCCGGGCATAGTCTTGGAGAATACTCAGCGCTTGTTATATCTCGAGCTCTTTCCTTTTCAAAAGCAGTGCAGCTTGTGAGAGTGCGGGGACAGGCCATGCAAGAAGCTGTTCCGGTTGGAAAAGGAGCGATGGCAGCTCTTTTGGGCGTAGAAGCCCCTGTGGCAGTAGCACTTTGCGAAGAAGTAACTCAAAGCCTTCATCGAGAAGGGGGACACAAGGAAGAGATTGTGTCTCCAGCTAATTTTAATGGAGCAGGACAAGTGGTGATAGCGGGAACCCAGGCCGCCGTTCAAAGGTGTGTGGAGGTGGCTTTAGAAAAGGGAGTAAAAAGAGCACTTCTTTTGGAAGTCAGTGCGCCTTTTCATTGTAAACTGATGCAGCCCGCCGCTCAAAAAATGGCAGATATTTTAGAGCCTATTTCTTTTTTGTCTCTTCAAACACCCTATATTGCCAATGTGGATGCCCAGATTTATGCAGGAAATGCACCGATTCGAGATCTTTTGGTTCGCCAAATTCCAAATCCTGTTCGGTGGGAAGAGTCGATGCAGCAGCTTTCGAAATGTGAGATAAAAGAGGCCATTGAAATTGGGCCTGGGAAAGTCTTGACAGGGTTACTGCGCAGAATTAATAAAGACATCAAAACTTTTAACCTTCAAACATCGGAAGATATTAAAAATGTTGTTAGATAACAAAGTAGCGCTTGTAACAGGAGCCTCTCGAGGTATTGGTCGTGCGATTGCTTTGGAGTTGGCTAAAGAAGGCGCCATTGTGTGTGTGAATTTTCAAAGAAATAACACCCGAGCAGGTGCAGTGCTCGATGAATTAAAAAAGATTTCTCAAAAGCCGCACTGTTTGGTTCCTTTTGATATCTCTTCTTGGGAGGCGGCTGAAAAAGAGATTACAACGTTAGTTCAAAAAACAGGGACGCTGGATATTTTGGTCAACAATGCTGGAGTGACCAAAGATAATTTGCTTCTACGAATGAAAGAGGCTGAATGGGATGAAGTGATCCATACGAATCTTAAAGGGGTTTTTAATTGTTCAAAGGTGGCAGCTAAATTTATGCTCAAACAGCGACGTGGCCGTATGATTAATATTACTTCACTTTCGGGGGAGATGGGCAATCCTGGGCAGACCAATTATTCGGCTTCTAAAGCAGGTGTTATGGGGTTTACCAAAAGCTTAGCCAAAGAATTAGGCAGTCGAGGGATTACAGTGAATGCTATTTCACCTGGGTTTATTCAAACAGACATGACGAACTCTTTGAGCTCAGAGCTTCAGACAGAAATTTGTAAAAATATTCCACTGGGATCTTTTGGGACTTGCGAAGATGTGGCGCATTTGGTAGTGTTTTTAGCTTCAGATAAGGCGCGCTATATTACAGGCCAAGGGGTGGGTGTAAATGGCGGACTTTATATGTGACCTGAGCGCGAAGCGCGAACTAGATAGAAAATGGAGGTAAAAAATGGCAAACACAGAAGAAAGAGTTAAAAATATCATTGTAGAACAGTTGGGCGTAGAAGGTAAAAACGTTAAACTGACAGCTACCTTTATCGAAGATTTGGGTGCCGATTCTCTAGATTTGGTTGAACTGGTGATGGCTTTGGAAGAAGAATTTGGCTGCGAAATCCCAGATGAAGATGCTGAAAAAATTAGAACTGTTGGAGATGTTGTAAAATACGTCCAAGAACGTTCTGCAAAAGCCTAAGACGTGGCCCTGCCTTTGCATTTCAGACGTGTTGTGGTCACAGGCATGGGGATTTTATCTCCCCTGGGTATCGGTGTTGAACCCAACTGGAAAAGTCTGATAGAAGGGCGATCGGGTATCGATCGCATCACAAAGTTTGATTGTTCTAATTTTCCCGTTCAAATTGCAGGTGAAGTAAAAAACTTTCAAGTTGAGCATTTCATGCCTCACCGTGAAAGCCGTCGCATGGATCTTTTTACCCAATATGGATTGGCCGCAGCGATAATGGCTGTGGAGGATGCCCATTTAGAGGTGACTTCCCAAAATGCTGATCGTAGGGGAGTTCTCATTGGATCTGGCATTGGAGGTATTCAAAGCATTCAGAAATCTTATAAAACTTTTTTAGACAAAGGAGCGGCAGGGATTAGTCCTTTTTTTATTCTTCAAGCGATTTCAAATTTAATTTCAGGATATGTCTCGATTAAATATGACATGAAAGGCCCAAACTCATGCGTTGTGACGGCCTGTTCCACAGGAGCCCATGCTATTGGAGATGCGTTTCGTTTGATTCGAGAGGCACGAGCCGATGTTATGGTTGCCGGAGGGGCAGAAGCGGCTATTTGTGAGTTGGGGGTGAGTGGATTTGCGGCCATGCGAGCGCTATCTATCCGAAATTATGAGCCTCAAAAAGCTTCTCGTCCTTTTGATAAAAATCGCGATGGATTTGTCATGGCAGATGGCGCTGCGGTGATTGTGTTAGAAGAATTAGAGAGTGCAAAAAAGCGAGGTGCTTCCATAGTTGCTGAAATGATAGGGTATGGATTCAATAGCGATGCCTCTCATATTACAAATCCCTCTCCCAATGGGGAAGGGGGTGCGCGATGCATGAAATTAGCGATCGATGATGCCAGGCTTTGTCCATCAGACATTGGCTACATTAATGCCCATGGGACGTCTACCGATGCTGGAGATATTGCGGAAACGCACGCCATTAAAACTGTATTTGAAGGGGATGCCAAAAAAGTTTCCATCAGTTCCACCAAATCTATGACAGGCCACATGCTGGGAGCTGCAGGTAGTAGCGAAGCTATTTTTTCTATTTTGGCATTAAAGCATCAAGTGATTCCTCCCACAATTAACTTAGATGAACCCGATCCTCAGTGTGATTTGGATTACACCCCTCATGAGGCGCGTGATAAAAAACTAGACTATGCTCTGTCCAATTCTTTTGGTTTTGGGGGTACAAACGCAGGTCTTATTTTTAAGCGATTTTTATGAAAATTGCGATTGGCAATGATCATCGCGGTTTTTTCCTTAAGAAAAAAATTCTCCAGAAATTTTCTCGTCAATTTCCTCATTTGGCCTTTGTCAATGTGGGATCTGATTCAGATGAAAGAGTCGATTATCCAGATTATGCCAGCAAAGTTGCACAAAAAATATCTCAAGGGGAGTGCGACCGAGGGATTCTTATTTGTGGTAGTGGGGTTGGAATGTCGATTGCAGCCAATAAATTTCCTGGGGTGAGAGCCTCTTTGGTGTGGGATCCTCAAGTGGCTGCGCTTACGCGTCAGCATAATGATTCAAATGTATTGTGTTTGTCGGGTGATTTGATGGATGAAAAGAAAGCGTTTGACATTGTTCAGGTGTGGCTTGAAACTTCTTTTGAAGGTGGACGTCACGCGATACGAGTCGAAAAAATTCAGGCCCTTGAAAAAGAATTGAGGAAAAAGAAATGAGTGTGCTTCAAAAAGTCGATCCAGAAATTTATGCAGCTATTCAAAAAGAGCTAGAGCGCCAAGAATATAAGTTGGAACTGATTGCCTCTGAAAATTATGTTTCACAAGCGGTATTGGAAGCTCAAGGTTCTGTGCTTACCAATAAATATGCGGAAGGCTATCCTGGCAAGCGCTACTATGGAGGCTGCGAAAATGTGGATATTGCAGAACGCTTGGCTCAAGAGCGCGCGTTACAACTTTTTGGCGGAGATGCTGTGAATGTCCAACCTCATTCAGGTTCTCAAGCCAATATGGGAGTGTATCTTTCTTATCTTCAGCCCGGAGATACGATTTTAGGAATGGATTTAAGTCATGGGGGGCATTTAACCCATGGTATGAAACTAAACTTTTCAGGCATGTATTTTCAGGTATTTTCTTATGGGGTGCGTAAAGATACGTATTTCATTGATTATGATCAAGTGCGTGATTTGGCTAAAAAACATCGTCCCAAAATGATTGTGGCGGGAGCTTCTGCGTATTCGCGTGTAATTGATTTTTCAAAATTTCGAGAAATTTGCGATGAGGTGGGCGCCAAGCTTTTTGTGGATATGGCCCATATTGCAGGACTCATTGCGGCTGGCCTTCATCCGAGTCCTGTGCCACAAGCACATTTTGTAACATCTACCACGCATAAAACTCTGCGTGGGCCCAGAGGGGGATTTATTATTTGCACGCGTGAGTTTGAAAAGCCCATCAATAGCCGCATTTTTCCAGGCATTCAGGGCGGCCCTCTGATGCATGTGATTGCCGCAAAAGCTGTAGCTTTTAAAGAAGCTTTGACACCTGAATTTAAAGAATATCAAAAACAAATTATTAAAAATGCCAAAGCGCTGTGTGGAGCTCTCCTAGAAAAAGGCTATTCGGTTATTTCAGGAGGAACGGACAATCATCTTTTTATGCTAGATTTATCAAAAACAGAACTAACAGGCAAAGATGCTGAAATTATGTTGGATCAAGCAGGGATTACGGTAAATAAAAACACCATTCCTTTTGAAACACGACCTCCCATGGTAGCCAGTGGAATTCGTATTGGAACACCCGCCTGCACCACACGAGGAATGAAAGAGCCAGAGATGAAATGCATTGCGGATCTTATAGACCGTGCCCTCACATCCAAGCACGATGAAAGAGTTTTAAGTGGTATTCAGGAAGAAGTGAAATCTCTATGCTCTCAATTTCCTTTTTACAAAAAATTGTCTTAGGGCGGATAACAGGATAACTCAAGCACGCATCGGTTTAAAGCCTCAGCCTACCTTAAATGCACTGGATGGAAATATTCCAAAAATTAATATTGCAAAAATAAAAACGAGGGATTAAAAAATACCACCAATCAAAGGAGTGGCTTCTTTGACTTTTAACTATTGTAAGGGGGTTTTATGAAAAAATTAGGTTTGGCTTTTGTAACTCTTATTCTTCTCGCTTCTAGTGGGTATTCATCGGTGAAAGATATACCTCGATTTGCATGTACTTTGAACCGTTCAGTGGAACTTTGGTTTGTTGAATACCCGGCAACGCATGATGAAGGAGCAGGACTTGAGGTTTTAAAAAAGGTTAATGCTGCTAAAGCCGAACAAGTCGCTTATTTCAGTCAAGCATTCATTGCAGAACATAGGGATCTAAGCTCTGGTAAGGATGTTTGGGCGGCCTTAGCACGTGATGAAAAATTTCACAAATTTGATAGAGGTTTTGTCTTAGTTCGAGTTCAGCAAAATGAAGATCGAGAAGGAAATATTACATATACGGGACATTTGGATGTGGATTTACGTATACCAGGTCAAGATACAATTTCAACTAATGGGCAACTCCTAGAAACACAATGTAGATCTTTGAACTAGATTATTCTAGTAGTACAAAAAAAGGGTAGAATACTTCTACCCTTTTTTTTATTTTGACTTCTCTATCAATTCTGATATTATATTACTTAGTAATACTAAGTATAAATAAGGAGGATTGCTATGAGAAGAACAGAAGTGATCGCTATATCCGTTGATCCAGGGCTAAAAAAACGAATGCTTCAGCTTGCAAAACTTGAGCATCGTACTTTAAGCGAGCTTATTCGAGAGTGTTTTCGAAGATATAATACCAAAAGAGAGCTTCAAGAATTAGCACTTAAAGGTATTAAACAATCTAAAAAATTAGGAATTAAAGAAAAAGACATAGAAAACATCATTGATGAGCTTAGAAAATAAAATACCTTCCGTTGTTTTTGATACTAATATTTTGGTATCCGCTATTCAGTTTGATAGGCTTCCCTTATCTCTACTCAACCTGGCAGTTGATCGAAAGATAACGCTTGTACTTTCTGAAGCCATTCTTTCTGAGTTTTATAGGGTTTTAAAAGTAAAGTTTAAAAGATCAGAAGAGGAATTGGACAGAATCATCGATCTTATTGTTGCTAATGCCTCTATTGTAAACCCAACAGAAGAAATTACTAAAATTAAAGAGAAAGATTCTGACAATAGAATTTTGGAATGTGCCATTGCAGGAGATGTTTCTTTTATTGTTTCGGGTGATACAAAACATTTATTACCCATCAAAGAATTTAGGGGAATTGAGATTCTTTCTCCAAGGCAATTCATGGAGAAAATCATTAAAAATTAGCATCAGCTTGACCTAGACTGGGAAGCGTTTTTACGCTCTAAGCCATCCTGAGAGGCATTCTCAGATTGTTTCAAAAAAATATTTTTGAAATCACCATATTTCGGGAAAGCGACTTTTCTGTAAAAAAGTTTTTCGCTGTCTACTTGAGCTTTTTCGAGAAAAAGCTCTGTTTCCAAAAAATTTTCAGACTAAAATTATACGAGTAACATCTTATTATCTGATCAGTTGTTATTTGATATCGCAGCTTAAAGCCGATCCCCAAAAGAGCCTAATAAGAAAAGATAGCTTTTACTTCATACGTCTGCTATTAGTATCCGAGTTAAACAACCTGTCGCTTTAGGAAAAGTCTACGATTTTGAAAACAATGTCGCTTTACTCTCCAAGGGCGCAATGCTCTTAAGGAGGGTATTTATTTATGGGAAAAAAACTGTATGTTGGTAATTTGAGTTACTCGGTAACAGATCAAGATCTTACAAGTCTGTTTTCACAATGTGGAACTGTCGAATCTGCAAAGGTCATTAATGACCGTGATACAGGTCGCAGCAAAGGTTTTGGATTTGTTGAAATGTCATCAGATGCAGAAGCTCAAGCAGTCATCGCTCAATTAAATGATAAAGATCATGACGGTCGTCCATTAAAAGTAAATGAAGCAAAGCCAATGGCACCACGTGAAAATAGTGGTGGCGGCAAAAGATGGTAGTTAGTCGTCACTGACTCCTACATTTCATTTTACTCCCTTATCCGTTAAAAATTAGTAGAGAAATATTTGGGCACTTTTTAGAGGTGCCCTCGAAATGTTATGGATAGTTTTAAACATATGAACTTGCCTCCAAAGCTCGAAGGAGCTTTGAAGGCAATGGCTTTTCATGTTCCAACGCCTATTCAACAAAAAGCAATTCCCGAAATTCTTTCTGGAAAAGATCTTCTTGGATGTGCTCAAACGGGAACAGGAAAGACGGCTGCCTTTTGTATTCCTTTAATCTGTCATCTTTTGAAGCATCGTGATCAGTCAGCACTCATTTTAGTGCCGACTCGCGAATTAGCTTTTCAAATTATAGATGTATTAAAAAAAATGACAATTTCATTTCCAGAGCTTCGAACTGCGCTTCTCATTGGAGGCGCCTCTATGAGCGTTCAAATTCAAGCACTATATAGAAAACCACAAATAATTGTTGGAACGCCAGGTAGGGTGATTGATCATCTAACTAGAAAAACGCTTAGGGTACATAGTACTAAGTTTCTTGTTCTCGATGAAGCAGATCGAATGTTAGACATGGGCTTTCATGAGCAAATTAGAGAGATTTTTCGTTTTCTTCCACAACCCAGGCAGACTCTTCTTTTTTCAGCCACGTTTCCAATCGATATAAAAAATTTGGCAAAGAAATATTTAAAGTGTCCCATTTATGTCAGTGCTGGACTTGATTCACAGCCTGTAGAAAAAATTAAGCAAATGGCCATTCAAACCACTTTGGAAACTAAAAATGAAACGCTTTTAAATGCCCTGAGAGAAAGAAGCGGATCTATTCTTATTTTTACAAGGACCAAGCGTCGAACAGATAGATTAGCCAAATTTTTAAAAGATAAAAAGTTTCCAGCAGATCGAATTCACGGAGGCCTTTCTCAATTGCAACGCAATACGGCAATTAGAGAATTTCGGTCTAGTAAAAATAGGATTCTAGTTGCTACAGATATGGCCTCTCGTGGTTTAGATATTCTTCATATTGAGCATGTGATCAATTATGATTTACCGGTTGTCCCTGAAGACTATGTTCATCGTATTGGAAGAACAGCTCGTGCAGGAGCCAAGGGAGAGGCTTTGAGCTTACTTGTTCCCGATGATTATATCGTGTGGAAAAAAATATCACAGCTTTATAAGATCCCAGCATCGACAAAAATTTCTAACTAAAAATGTGCACGTCTCGTCATTGCAAGGAAGCCTGTTCCTGCGAAGGCAGGGGGGTACTGCTCGAAAACGATGAAAGTTAAATTAGATGTGCTAATTTCGCTTATAAATTCCCTTGCAGGAATATCATGCAGAGCAGTTTTCGTCCTCATAACTCGATTTCTAAATATTTTTTTGGAAAAAACTTAGACAACACTGTCTAAAAGGTAATGAGAGATTTTAAGCAAGGTTTAATTGATTATTTTCATAACCAATGAATATCGCAGAAGAAATAAAATTATGAGTGAGAGGGTAAAAAAATGAGGGACTCCTTTCGGAATCCCCCAGAAAAAATATATTATTTTTCGTAAAGAGTATTTACGTATCGAAGCTGTCCATTTTTAAGGTATTTTTCTAACAAAAATTGTTTCTAACATCCGGCTGGATTTTTTGAATGCTCAG
>JAHFEZ010000061.1 GCA_023248265.1 Deltaproteobacteria bacterium | reverse complement strand
AAATTATTTAGTTTTTTAATATTCCCAGCCCTTCTCTTTTTTTGTCTAGCCATTACTGCCTGTGACCGTTTCAAAGCCGAATGTAAGGGGTGCGATGGTGAGTCCGAAGATTCCATAGGTGGAAAAGCTTCTCTTACGGCCAGTGGTGGGCAATCTTCTTCCGGCGGCGGTGGTGGGAGTGGAGGTATAAGTGGCGCGGGAGGAACGGCCTCTGGTTCTCCTAATGGACATGCGGATGTTTCGGTTTGTTTTGAATTAAGTAAAGGAGGAGATCTCTATGACCTGAACACCAGTTGGTACAATTGGCTTGAAATTTATTTTGAAATGGAAAATATTCAGCCCTCTTCCTTATTTGATTCTATTGGAACTTCTTTGAGTGGAGATCGTCAGAAAGACTGTCCTTTTAAAAGTGCCCCCCTTTTTGGATTTTCGTCCTTTGGAAATTCTATGCTTCCTTCCTTGTATTATCACCTGATCTGGAGAGCATCTGAGGGACCCTGGCAAAGTCACCCTGTGTATGGAGGAGCAAATACCCAAGCAGCCTACTTGCATAAATTTTTGGAGGAACGAAAACTCGAAGGGCATATGGGTGTTACCATGGGGCTTCAAGAAAATAGAAGAGCACCCCCTCCTGTATCTGTAAGAGAATTTGTAATGTCGTGGGATGGTGGATCGATGGTTTTGGAGATTCCATCTAATATTTCTGTTACCCCCACGGTATTTTTGTGGTGGGGAGGAAGAAGAGCACAGGGAGAGATAAGAAACTGCATGGAAGTATTGCATAATGGGACAGCTGAGGAAAAGGCCCAGCGGTGGCATAAATTTGAGAATCTTCCTCTTGGCACTTTTTCTGGGGCTTCTTACGTAGAATACCCAGGATGGTGTTATTAACCGTAAGCCAAGACAAATGGAAAACTTATTTAGGACAGGCCTGTTGCGGAGAAGAAGTAGCCGCAGTTTCGGCACGGGCTTTGGTTGCAAGGGCTTGGCGGACAAGATCGATGGTTGAAACATCGTAAAGTTCTAAAGATTTTAAAAGTTCAGGAGTTACTTCTCCTGGGAATAAAGAGTAAGAGTATAATTCTAAGGCTTTTTGAGCCAAAAGCCATTTGTCATAATCTCTTTCTAGATATTCTAGTTCTATATTTAAAATATTTTGCTCATGTTGAGAAAGTTTTGTGGCATCACCTTTCAGCGTTTCTAATTTTTTAAATAGCTCCTCAAGATCAGTGTCAAAGCGAGAATCGCTTCCTACATGATAAACAGATCGGCGGGCGGTCTTTAAAAACTTGAGACGATTTTCAGGTGTATTGTTCTCAGGTTTTCCATCAATAAAATCATGGTATCTCTTAAGTATCTCAATAAGATTTTTTGTTTGAGTGTTATTGGAAGAAAAGATATTGGGATAAAAGCGTCCCAGGGGATGCGCGGTGTTATATTTTTCGTTAAATTCAATTCGATTCGCGAGCACAGTTAAGATTCCAGCGGCCATATCCCCATACATATTTCCTGTGCGAATATCTGTGTTTTCATTTGTGATAGGATTTTTGTCATGGGTTTCCCATGTTTTTCCCCCATCTTTTGAAAATTTAAAAACAGGGTCATGAATCCCTTCGTATTCAATTTTTTGAAGATAGCGGATTTCACCAGAAGGAGGTGTATGGGAGTATACGGTGATAGACTTAATTCCTTTTTCTTCTGCCCATGAATAAGAGATGAGAGCGAGCAGGAAAATGGTTACCAAGACCAAGGCTATATTTTTGATAAAAGTTTTCATGTGTGCCCCTTTTTATTCCTTTAAAAGTGCAAGAGAGGGGCCATATTAAAATTAGATTAAATGTAGGTGAAATCAGGTATTTATGGACGCTCATCCAACTCTCATCTTGTTTATTTTTTTGTCGATAGCTTAAAATCTTGCCAGTATGTTCATACAAAGGTAAGGTTTCCTACAATGTCTTATTTAGTTTTAGCCAGAAAGTGGCGTCCTCAACATTTTGAAGAATTGCTCGGTCAAGAGCATGTGAGTCAAACCCTCAAAAATGCCATTCTTCAAAATCGCATTGCGCATGCGTTTTTGTTTTGTGGACCCCGAGGAGTAGGAAAAACATCTGCCGCACGTATTTTGGCTAAAACACTGATTTGTGCCAAAGCCAAAGAGGCCCAATCCTGCAATCAATGTTTTGCGTGTGAGGAGATTTCAAAAGGGACATCCATGGATGTTATTGAAATTGATGGGGCTTCCAATAACGGGGTGGACTCCATTCGAGAGTTAAGAGATCGTGCACATTATCTTCCCACCCAAGGACAATATAAGGTGTATATTATTGATGAAGTACACATGCTTTCGCAAAGCGCATTTAATGCACTTCTTAAAATTTTAGAAGAACCCCCGCCACACTTAAAGTTTATTTTTGCAACAACGGAATCCCATAAAATTCCAATGACCGTTCTTTCTCGGTGTCAGAGGTTTGATTTTAAAAAGATTTCGTTAAAACAATTGGAACAACACTTGGCTCGAATTTCTGAAAAAGAGCATCTTAAAATTGAAAAAGATGCGCTCACAAAAATTGCAAAGGAAGGTCAAGGAAGCTTTCGAGATGCCCTGTCCCTCTTAGATCAAGCTGTATCTTTTTCTGGAAACAACGTGACCTTGAAAGATCTTCAAGAAATTTTAGGCTCAGCTCATGAGGAAAAAGTGTTTGAGCTTTTAGAAAAAGTGTTTAAAAAAGAATCCATAGCTCTTCTTAAGCTTTTGTCTGAAATTTATGAAAGAGGCCATGATATGAAGCAGTTGACCTCCCAGATTTTAGAATATGTAAGAGTATTGCTTTTAATAAAAGTTTCTTCTTTTGAATCTGTTGAAAAAGAAAACTTTTTAAATCTAACCGACTATGAACTTTCCCGGCTTAAAGAGCTTTCTCAGCTCCTTTCTTTAGAAGAGATGGAACAGGCATTTCATATTCTATTTAAAGGAAGCCAGGATATGGCGTTGACGCTTTATCCCCATATGATTTTAGAAACAACATTGATTAAGCTTTTGCATCTTAAGTCTTTGACCTCCATTGAATCTCTCTTAGTCCAGGTAGGGGGACTTCAAAAATCCTGGGGGGAGCGTCCTTTACCTATGGTTTCCTCACAGTCAGTATCGGCGATAGAAACTCCATCCTCTGCTGTAGGTACTTCTTCAGGGACTAAGAATTGGAGTACTTTGGTTGAATTTGTTAAGACCAAAAAGCCCTCATTGGCCGCTCTTTTGGAACATGGCTACGTGGTTCAATGGGCGGATCATAAAATTACCTTGGGCCTTCCCAAAGATTCTGTTTTTTATAAACTTCTGTCTGATCGAGAAAACGTCTTGGCTTTTGAAAAAGTTGCGCAGGAATTTTTAAATATGAAGATAACGCTTCTGGTTACAGAAATGGCAACCAATGTCGCCAATGTCGATGGAGGGCTCACAAGTCTTGTTCAAGAAAACGAACAGAAGTTAGAGCAAGTTAAAAAGAAAATGATGCAACATGGATTGATTCAAGAAGCACAAAAAGTTTTTGACGGAAAAGTTATTGATGTTAAAGTTGAAAAAAGAACGGATCGTTCTCATGAGTAAACTATTTGGAGATATGGGAAATATGCTCAAACAAGCTGAACAATTTCAATCACAGATTAAAAAAATTCAAGAAGAGTTGGCACATAAAATAGTGGAAGCTTCCAGTGGGGGAGGAATGGTTACGGTGAAGGCCAATGGACGGCAAGAAATTTTATCTGTGACGATCGATCCAGAAATTATAAAACAAAATGATATTGAGATGCTTCAAAGTCTGATTGCGGCCGCTACGAATGAGGCGTTAAAACAAGCACAGTCTTTGGCTCAAAGTGAAATTGGAAAACTCACAGGAGGATTAAATCTTCCCGGCCTTCTTTGAGAGATGCAAAACCCCCTGGCAAAACTGGTTAATGAGCTTTCTAAACTTCCAGGTATTGGCGAAAAAACGGCTACACGCTTAGCTTTTTATATTTTAAGAGCCCCCGGCCAATATTCGCAGGCGCTTTCCCAGGCTATTTTAGAAATAAAAGATAAAATTAGACTCTGTTCTATCTGTTTTAATCTTACAGAGAAGGATCCTTGTTCATTGTGCCAAAATGAAGGGAGGGACCCCTCTCTTTTGTGTGTGGTTGAAGAACCTCAAGATCTTTTGGCGATTGAAAAATCAGGAATATTTCGAGGACGCTATCATATTCTTCATGGAGTACTTTCGCCCTTAGAAGGGATAGGCCCAGAGCAGTTGAAGCTTAAAGAGCTTTTGCAACGACTTAGAGATTCTTCGATTCAAGAAATTATTTTAGCCACCAATTCCTCTGTAGAGGGAGAAACAACGGCTTTGTATTTAATTAAACTTCTTAAGCCCCTTTCTTTAAAACTGACCCGCATTGCTCATGGAATCCCCATGGGGGGAGATTTAGAGTATTTAGATGCCATGACGATTGGAAGTTCCATTGAAAATAGAATCGTTGTTTCGTAGGGACAAGTCCCGTAGGATATACGTATGTCATTTGTGAACTATGCCTCTCGAGAAATCAATTGCAAGGTGGTGTATTATGGGCCAGGCCTCAGTGGTAAAACCACCAACCTTCAATATATTTATGCTCGGACGAGTCCTCAAACCAAAGGCAAGATGGTTACCTTGGCTACAGAAACGGAGCGAACCCTTTTTTTTGATTTTTTACCTTTGGCCATTGGGCCCATTCGGGGATTTAATGTGAGGTTTCATTTATATACGGTTCCTGGCCAATCTTATTACGATGCCAGTCGTAGGCTCATTTTAAAAGGAGTTGATGGAATTATTTTTGTGGCGGACTCACAACTTCATCGGATGGATGAAAACCTGGAGAGTCTTTCAAATTTGAAAACTAATTTATCGGATCAAGGCTATGAATTCAAAAATTTACCGCATGTTCTTCAATATAATAAGCGAGATCTTTCCAACGCTGTTCCTATTTCGGAGCTTCATAAAAGTTTGAATGCTCATGAGTCTCAAGAATTTGAAGCCGTGGCAAGCCAAGGCGTGGGTGTTTTTGAGACGCTCAAAGCAGTATCTAAGCGCATTTTATTAGCTCTCAAAGGAGAGCCTTCTTAACAGAGGGGATATTTTTATGAAAAGCACAGTGTCTTTACGGGACCAAAAAGAATTAACGTTGCTCAGGCGGGATTTTCACGCTCACCCTGAATTAAAATATGAGGAAAAAAGAACTGCGCGTGTGGTTTGCGAAAAATTAAAGAGCTATGGTTACTCTCGGATTAAAACAGGTGTGGCCAAAACAGGCGTTGTAACGTTGCTCAAAGGCAAAGGAAATAGAACCATTTTGCTTCGTGCAGATATGGACGGACTTCCCATCGAGGAATTAAATAAAACATTGTATTGTTCCAAAAATAAAGGGGTGATGCATGCGTGTGGACACGATGCACACGTGGCTTCTCTTTTAATGACTGCAAAGCATTTGAAAAAAGAAGCCCTTGCTGGAAACATCAAATTGGTTTTTCAACCCGCAGAAGAAGGGGGCGAGGGCGGACGGGTTATGGTAGAGGAAGGGGTGCTTAGGAATCCCAAAGTGGAAGCGGCCTTTGGTCTTCACGTGTGGTCTGCTCTGCCCGTCGGAAAAGTAGGAGTCACACCCGGGGCTATTATGGCAGCTGTGGATAAATTAGAAATTAAGATCAAAGGCAAGGGCGGACATGGAGCTGTTCCACAGGTCACCATAGATAGTATTGTGGTTGCTGCAGCAGTGATTAATTCTCTTCAATCCATTGTGAGTCGAAATACCGATCCTTTGGATTCTGTGGTTGTGACGATTGGTAAAATTACAGGGGGCTCATCCTTTAACATCATTTCCGAAGAAACGACATTGGTGGGAACCGTTCGAACGATGAATCCAAAGACGTGGGCAAAAATGCCAGGGCTTATTGAAAGAACTGTCAAAGGCGTTACTCAGGCATATGGGGCCACATATGAACTTCATTATAAGCGCTCAGCTCCTGTGACAATCAATGACAAAAAAATGACTGAATTTGTGGGTGAAATAGCAGCTTCTATTGTGGGTGAAAAGAATGTGATTCGAGATGAACGAACTTTGGGGGGAGAAGACTTTTCATTCATGCTGAGGGAAGTTCCGGGTTGTTTTTTCTTTGTAGGGTCAAAGAATGAAAAAAAGGGCCTTGTTCGTTATCATCACAATCCCACTTTTGATATTGATGAAGAGTGCCTTCCCATAGGGGTTGAAATTATGAAGAAAATAGCAGTAAAATATTTTTCTTATTTCCCAAAACCCCCTCACTTTTAGCATTCCTTGACAAAGAAAACCCTTTTGACTAGTGTTTTTTGCTTGAGTTAAATGCTCCCCGGTAGCTCAGTTGGTAGAGCAGTTGACTGTTAATCAACGGGTCACAGGTTCGAGTCCTGTCCGGGGAGCCAAATAAATTCACTCATATTTGACATAATGTAGTGAATTTATTATAATAAATACATCAAATTCACTATAAATTATGCCTAC
>JAHFEZ010000024.1 GCA_023248265.1 Deltaproteobacteria bacterium | reverse complement strand
GGTATATTTTAAAATAACCCATGGTGAAGTACGCAAACAAATTGATTTGCTTATAGAGGGAAGGCTTGATTTTTCATTGGTCGACAGTCTCGACGTTTATTTAACCCAGATATCACCCATTGTTTCATCAAGAATATTTGAAGAGCCTGAAGTGCTGGCCTGTTCTAATAAATATTTTGAGAATCATTTTAGTAGATCTCCAGATTTTCAGGGGTTATCACAGGCAGAGTTTATCGCTTATGTAAAAGATGCATCGGACATCAAAGCTTGGTTTCGATCATCTTTCAAAAAAATGCCAACACAAATCACTCCAATTTTGACTTTAGAAACAGCCGACCTCATATTAAGCGCAATTAAGGCTCATATGGGACTAGGAATAGTTCCTGTTTATTTGATTAAGGATGAAATAGAAAAGGGTAGCATCGTGGTAATAAGACAGAAAATAAAACCACTAAAGAACACTCTTAGCATTGTATGTTTAAAACAAAAATCATATTCATTAGCTGAAAGAACATTCAAGGATTTCTTATTAAAAGAACTTAAAAATATGGGCCTTGAATGACAAATAATGGTGTCAATAACACACATTTGCAGTTGAAGCCGAAACTACTGAAGTCATGTTAGGTGAACATAAATCTTTAAAAAATTGTTCAATATAATTTCGCACGGCAGCAGGATCGGTGTAGGTATGGATGTTTTTTCTAAATTGAGAGCTATGAGGAAGTCCTTGGGAATACCAGGCAAAATGTTTTCGCATGAGTCTTATTCCCAGTTCTTCCCCGTATTTTTCAATAGATTTATTCAAATGCTCCAGCATCAATGCTTTCTTTTCATTCAATGTGGGCTCAAAAGGTCTAAAAATCCAAGGTTGTCCTAAGGCCCCTCGTCCAATCATGACGCCATCGCACCCAGTTTCTCGCATCATAAGAAGTGCTTTTTCATGAGATGTCACATCTCCGTTTCCAATCACAGGAATTTTAATATATTCTTTAAGTTTTTTGATTTCTGGCCATCTGGCTTGTCCAGAAAATCCCTGAGCTCGAGTTCTAGCGTGCATAAAAACAGCGACGCATCCTTCACTTTCGGCGATGTGAGCAATTTCAAGATAATTCATGGTTTTGTCATCCCATCCCAATCTTATTTTAATAGAAAGAGGAATAGAGATGGCATTTTTAACCGCCTGAAGAATTTCTTTTACCAAGGCAGGATTTGTCATGAGGGCGCAGCCGGCTTTATTCTTTGTGATTTTTTGAGAAGGGCAGCCCATATTGATGTTTAGAATTTTTGCCCCTGATGCTTCAGCCATCTGAGCAGCTTGAACCATAATTTTAGGATTGTCTCCCGCCAGTTGTATGCCTACAGGTTCTTCTTCCGGAGTGATTTCTAATTTTTTAAGATAAGAAACGCCCCCTTTTAAAACACCATTGGAATTAATCATTTCACTGAACACAAGACCGCAGCCATACCGTTTGGCGATGGAGCGAAAAAGGGTGTCTGTAATTCCTACGAGGGGCGCTAGGGAAAAACAATTCTCGAGTTCTAAATTTCCCAGTTTCACTAAGCTTTTAAGATTTTCCCAAGCTTTAGGGCAAGGCCGAGATCGCCTTTGACTTTGAGGCGGCCCGTCATGAAGGCCATTTGGGGATTCAAGGTGCCTTGAACAAGATTTACCAAGTCGTTATCGGAAATCGTAATTGTGCAGTTGGGATTTTCAGTAGATCCTACTTTGACTTCTTGGGTATGAGAATTTAAGGCAATAGACCACGTGCCTCCGGTGTCCCCTGTAATATTAAATAAATACGTTGCATTGATATCTTTGCCTAAAGAAGGATCTTCTTTGAGGTGACTGACAATTTTATCTTCAAAAATAAGTTTGGGTGTTAGAGACACAAAATCCTCCTTTGCTTAATACATGGATTGAATAACATCTTTATATTTTTCTGAGCAATATTTTCTTTTGACTTTGAGAGAGGGAGTGAGCTCTCCTGTTTCTATAGAAAAGTCATTTTTAAGAATGCGAAATTTTTTAATTGTTTCAAAGTTAGCCAAAGAAGTATTGAGTGCTATAATAACATCTGAAATGAGTTTTTCAATTTGAGGATGAGTAAAAATTTTGGATTCTTCAATACGGTGTGCTTTAGCAAATTTAGTGACTTCCTCGGGGTTTAAAGTGATCAAAGCGGTTAAATAGTTTTTCTTATCTCCATATACCATGGCTTGGCTGATATAGCGATTGGCTTTCAGTAAGTTTTCAATTTTTTGAGGAGCTACATTTTTGCCTCCCGATGTCACAATAATATCTTTTTTGCGATCTGTAATTTTGAGATGGCCTTTTTCGGTTAAATGCCCGATATCTCCTGAATAAAGCCAGCCATCCTTTAAGACCTCTGCCGTGGCTTGAGGATTTTTATAATATTCTTTAAAAACTTTTTTGCTTTTAATAAGAATTTCTCCATCGGGAGCAATTTTGACTTGAGCTTCTCCCAAGGGAGGCCCCACGGTACCAAATTCATAACGATGTTCTTGGTTGGTAAATACAGCTGCGGTCGTTTCTGTAAGCCCATATCCTTCTAGGATTAAAAAGCCTGCTGCATGAAAAAATTCTGCAATTTCTCGAGACAAAGGAGCGCCTCCTGAAATAAAAAAATGAAGTCTTCCTCCAAATTTTTGTTTGAGTTTATTAAATACAAGGTGGGTTGCAATCCAGTATTTGAATCTCAGAGCTAGAGGCAGAGAAAGTTCTTTTTGAAGTTTTTGGCTGACCTCTCGCCCCACCGCCAAACTCCAATAAAAAATTTTCTTCTTTACAGGAGGGCCATCTTGGACTTGGGAGATGATTTTATTGTAAACTTTTTCGTAAATTCGAGGGACAGCGAACATAAAGGTCGGGCGGATTTCTGCCAGATTATCTACCAGCTGAGGAATGGACTCGGCAAACGCATGTGTCCAACCAAATGTGAGGCCGCAGTAGAGCTCAATACGAGCTAGAATGTGTGCAAAAGGGAGAAAACTTAAGATCGTATCTTTGTGAGAAAGTCCAACGGTGGTTTCAATATCTGAAAGCTCCGAGATAAAATTGCCATGCGTCAAAACGACGCCTTTGGGAACGCCTGTGGTTCCCGATGTATAAACGATGGTGGCGATATCTTCGGAGGTGTTTTTTTGAAGAAGATCATCAAAAACTTTGGGATCTTTACGTGCAAGTCCTTTTTGACAAAATTCTTCTAAGGGAATGGCGCCTGCAAGTGCTTGGGCATTTTTATATTCAAAAATGACAGTCGTTTTTAAGGTCGG
The DNA here is from genome assembly GCA_023248265.1 of Deltaproteobacteria bacterium. Taxonomy (GTDB): domain Bacteria; phylum Bdellovibrionota; class JACOXK01; order 2-02-FULL-40-11; family 2-02-FULL-40-11; genus JACPST01. The sequence goes on along the minus strand of JAHFEZ010000024.1, from coordinate 13,738 downwards.
AATATTGGATCGAACAGATAAAACTTTTTCAAGCTGGCTCTCATTTTCAACAAAAATCACTTTGGCTTCGGAGTTTTTAAGGATGAATTCAACTTCTGAAGCCACATTGGATTGATAAATAGGAACAGTGATGGCCCCACAGCTTAAAATCCCCATATCCGCAAAAGCCCATTCCACGCGAGATTGAGAAAGAATGGCCACTCGATCTCCCCGTTCCACACCACTTTCTAAGAGGGAAAAACAAATTTCTTGGACAAATTCGTAATATTCTTGATAAGTGATTTCTTCCCACACACCTCCAACCTTGCGTTTAAAAGCGCTGTGATCGGCACTTTGAAGGATGCGGCTTCGAAACGTGTGGGTGAGGGAGGTGTGAACAATAGACATAATAAGGACTAGAAAAGCAGGTTGCTAAGGTTGAGGTTTAAAGACCAATTCATTTTCATCCAACATTTTAATTTCATCGGCTTCAATTTCAATTTCTTTTTCTGCAATTAAATTAAGTTCTGTTTGAACTGCCTTAATTGCATGTTTGCCCGCTGGAATTCTATATTTCACAACAGGTGCCGTTCGGATAAATTTCCCATCTATAAAAATATCGCTTTTTTCCGGTACGGTCTTAATATTGAGAAAACCAAATCTCTGTGATGTTAAAATTTTCATAATGTGATGGTTCGAGCTTGTCAAGGATATATTTTCCTGAACGTCTTGAAATCCTTCTTTTTGAATGACCAATTTTAAGGATTGGTGTTGGGGTTGACGAGGTAACGTCAGAGGTGTTTGTCCCATCAAAAGCTCATTCAAGGTGACATCAGCGCCTTGGGGATCCGTATCGATTCGCAAGACAGAAAGTTTTGGAACAAAAGATTGCGGAGTGTCTTTGGGAAGGGGAGCAGCTTTAATGGGCGCTACAGATTGAATCATACGATCGGGATGTTGATTCAATACCAAAAGGACCAGGCTTAGAAAAATCACAGCCAGTCCCATGACTCCCAGCTGCAAAAGAACTTTTTTGTTATAAGTTTCTTCGGCGTCTGGAGGTATGAGTTTGGGCGAGGGCGGTTTTTTCCCCTGTAGTTGCGTGATGTCATGTGTGGTGTCATATAGGTTTTTTGGCACTTGGGTGCCAGGCATTTTTTTGGGCACTTCTTTGGATTCTTTTTGGGATGCTTCTTGGAGTGTGACGACGGCGCTTAAAACTTCATTCATCTGTTTTTTGTGTTCGGTGAGCTCCGTTGCAAACAATGAGCGAATAAATGTAGCCAAATGGCTTGCCGTAAAATCGGGATTGAGCGTGTTTAAAAATCGCGTGAGTTCTTGATGAAAATCTTTGGCCGTTTGATAGCGTCGGGCTGGATCTTTGGCCAATGCTTTAAACACAATTTCTTCGAGCTCAAAAGGAATGTCTGGATTAAAAAGACTGGGAGCTGGAATTTTACCTTCTTGAATTTTCTTTAAGGTGGCCGCATCGTTGGGGCCTGAAAAAAGTCTTTGGCGTGTGAGCATTTCAAATAAAATAATTCCAATGGAAAAAATATCGCTGCGTTGATCGATGTGTTCTCCACTGGCTTGTTCAGGAGACATGTAGCTAAACTTGCCTTTTAGAACGCCCGACTTGGTTCTTCCCTCGTGGGCTTTAATTTTTGCAATGCCAAAGTCGATGAGCTTAATTTCGCCCTCGTAAGAAACAAGAATATTTTGAGGGCTTACATCTCGGTGAATGATATGAAGCGACTCTTGAGCTTTTTTGTCTTGGAAGCGATGGGCGTAATCGAGTCCCTCACACATTTTATTGGTGATAAAGACAGCATGTTCAAGAGGCATGGGGCGCTTGATGTCCTCACAGCGAGAAAATAGTTGGCGCAAATTTTTTCCATCCACAAATTCCATGGAAAGATAATAGGTGTTGTCACTTTCCCCAAATTCATAAATTTGTACAATGTTGCTATGGGTGAGTTGGCTTGTGATTTTTGCTTCTTCAATAAACATGGAGATAAATTCTTGGTTAGAACTAAAAGAAGGAAGGATTCGTTTTAAAGCGACAATCTTTTCAAAGCCTCCGGGCCCAACCGTTTGGGCCATAAAAATTTCAGCCATGCCGCCACTGGCAATTTTGTCTAAGAGTGTGAATTTGCCAAACTTTTGAGGCACAAATTTCATGGAATTAAACGATACCCCCTTACCTTTTGACTGTCTTTTTATTATACCACAAATTTCTTTCTTTTGTTAAACTCAAGCTTATGGCTCCTTACCCTAAGGCATACGGCTTAACCGGTGGAATCTCCACAGGAAAATCAACTGTGGCTGGCTTTTTTCGAAAGTGGGGGGTTGCTGTGATTGAAGCCGATCTTATCTCTCGAGAAATTTGTCAAAAAGGGCAAGAAGGGTGGAAGAGAATTAAAGAAGTTTTTGGGAAAGAGGTTTTTGATCCAGATGAAACGCTCAATCGCAAAAAATTAGGGGAGCTGGTATTTTCAGATGAGAAAAAAAGAAAGCTTTTAGAGACGATTACACACCCCCTCATTATGGAACAGGTGCGCAGTCAAATTCGAAAATATTTTGATGCAAGGCAGCCCTTGGTTTTGGTGGAAGCAGCCCTTCTTTTTGAAGCAGGCTTTGACAAAGAATTTCATGGGATGATCGTAGTGACGTGCAAATCCGAGCAGCAACTGGAGCGGCTGTGCCAGCGAGCAGGGATGGGTAAAGACAAAGCCCTTCAGATGATTCGCTCTCAAATGCCGCTGCAAGAAAAAGCAAAACGGGCTATGTTTGTGATTGATAATTCAGGAGCTTTAGAACAGACGGAAGAAGCTTCTAAAAACGTGTTTGATAAAATTAAAGCTAAAAAAGAAAGAAGGACGCCCCGGTGGAACTAAAAGCTGATTTTCATATGCACACGAAAGACGATCCTCAAGACTATCGCTATGTGCGTCATTCGGCAGAAGAGCTCATTGATCATGCGGCCAGTCTTGGATTCCAGGTTTTATCTATTACCAACCACGACAAGATTACCTATAGTCCTTATTTGAGGGAATATGCTGCGCACCGAGGGATTTTGCTTTTGCCCGGGGTTGAAGCAACAATTGAAGGGAAACATGTTTTGATTATTAATTATTTGGGTCCCATTGGGTTTCGGTCTTTTCGGGATTTAGAAACCATTCGAAATCCCCATGTGCTGATTATCGGAGCGCATCCTTTTTTCCCGGCCTTGACAACCTTACAGGGAAATCTGGTGAAGCATATTGATTTATTTGATGCGATTGAACATTGTCATTTTTATAGACCCTGGATTAATTTTAATCGTAAGGCCATTTCACTTTCCAAAAAAACAGGAAAGCCCATGTTTGGAACGTCGGATGCCCACTTTCTAGCCCAGATGAATCATACCTATTCGATGGTGGATACACCGTTTGTGAGTCCCGAGGGAGTTATTGCTGCCATAAAAAAAGGCCGTGTGAGAGTGGTCACACAGCCTGTTCCTTATTCGGTCATGATTCAGGTCTTTAGAATGTTTATGTTTGGAATCTTTCGGTAATCCCCTTATTTTTTGTCTTTATCTTTATCTTTATCTTTGTCTGATCCTGAGCTTCCAGAATCAGATTTTCCGGAGTCAGAGCTTCCACTGTCTGCTTTGGTTTCAGCTTTGGCGCTGACAACAGCGGGCGTATTGTCTTTGTTGCTGCCACCACTTTCTCCGCTGCCTTTGTTTTCACTCGCCCCAGATCTGCCGTTTTCAGATTTGTTAGATGCCAAGCGTTCAAGCTCTTTGCTTTTGCTTTCTTTACCGTCATTAAAATTTGTGACTTGGCTGAGAAGATCAGCTCTGTCATTATGTTCCTGACTTTCAAACTTTTCTTCAAATTTCTGTTCTCTTTCTCTTTCAATCAAATCTTTTTTCTGCTCTACAGAGGCCACTTTAAAATCACTCTGGGTAGAGAGTTTGTTTTCAATGGCTTTGGCTATTTCGTTTGTTATTTTTTCAGCTCTTTTAATGTCTTTGGCAGCGTCTTTGAAGTCCTTATCTTCATGCTTATCTTCATGAATGACATTGGCAGCAATTTCTTGGGGGTTGATCACTTCACTCATGGCTTCATGGATGGCCTGAGCGCGTTGGCCGTGGTTAATCGTATCTGCTGAGCCCGCGGTTTGCGCAATAGCGCTCAACACCGCATGGGCCACAGGACTGGCGTGATCAGGCAGAGTAAATCTTTCTCGCTCTGAATTACGATTTCTATCTTCTGGGTCAGATCGTGTTGCAAAATTTAAGAGTGCGTTTACAGAGCGAGCGGCATCTGCCTCTCGACTTTGAGCAAAAGAATACATAGGCGCAAAAGTAATTAAGAACAAAATCCCCAGCCCTAAACTTTCCGCCACACGTATAAATCTTTGGATAATTGTTTTCATCCAACCCCCCTTTATATTCTTTCCCTTATCTTAATTTTACCCCCAAAGAGCTTAAATTCAATATTAAAAAAGAATAAAAATTTTAAAATTAATCTAATTTTAATGTTGAGGCTCAAGTTATTGAAATCTTTTCCGAAATACAGAGTATGGAGGAGAAAAAGCTTGGATATTAGGAGTGCTCAATCTAACTTATTGAAACTAAAGGATGTTTTTGAACATTTGCCCTTGAAGAAAAAACTTCTGGGCCTGGTAAGCGTGATGAGCTTTCTCATTGCCGCCACAGGAATCATTGCATTTCGAGATGTGCAGCGGGCGTATGGTCTTTTTCATTCTGTGGCAAAAACAAGCTATCCCTTGGCTTCGGCGATGGTCAATGCCCTTCATTCGATGGAATTTTCTCGAGCTCTGGCCATTCAATATGCGTTGGAGCAAAAATCTGAAAAACTTTCTTTTTTAAAGAGACAATTTGAAGCTGAATTTCAAAAGGCTCAAGAACAAGTGAGCCATGTCAGAGAAGAAATTTCTTTTTCTCGAGAGGTGAAGGAGCTTTGGAGCAAGATTCAAGAGTCTCAAAAAAAGTTTGAAGAGGTAAGTGTCCTTCTTATGCAAGCCCACGAGGATCAATTGAAACTCGCCCAAACACGCTATGATCAAATTGATGAGGCCAATCAACTGGTAGAAAAGATGGTTGAAAATCTCAGTCGTTTATCTGAGCTTTTTACCCAGCAGCATGAATTTCAGCTTTGGAATATTGCAGCGCAAGTCATTTTGCTGGAACAACGCTATCTCTACCAAGCCCCTCTGTCTACGCCTTTGTCTTTGACTCCGGAACTTAGCAAAGAAGAAGAAAATCGTTTAATTCAAAATAAAGAAAAATTTCGTACTTACATGAAGCAATTTTCTCTCAACCAAAAAAAGCTTGTGCAAGCCGCTCATGCCAAAAAGACAGCCAGCCAGATTTTGGAAGACACGTCTCGGCACTATCAGAAATTTACGGAGCGCGTGGAAGGAGAAGATGGGGTATTTTTGATGAGTGAGGATGAGATTTCAAAACTGGGAACAGTGGGGGTTCAGTTGGAACAGTTGGAAGATGCCTACGAAAAGGGAGCGCAAGCCAGTCTTCGGATCCAAGCTATGGTATCTACCCAGATGCAAGCTGCCAGTCGTACAATTTCGCATATTCGCACATCTGCCTATCGCACGATTCTAGGATTTACGGTTCTGTTTGCCCTCTTTGGGCTCTTTTTGGGGTCGCTCATGACGAAAAATATTTTGTGGTTGGAAAAGAAGGTGGAAGAGCGCAACGAAGCTTTGGCTCATGCCAATGTTCGATTGATGAAAGCCAGTGAGGAAAAGTCTGAATTTTTATCAAATATTTCCCATGATTTTAAAACCCCTTTAAATAGTATTATGGGGTTTACCCAAGTGGTTTTATCCGACGATCATGGAAAGTTATCTCTCCAGCAAACCAAAAATTTAAATTCTGTTTTAAAAAGTGGAAAAGAGCTTTTGCAGATGATCAATCTCATTTTAGATTTTGCCAAGATGGAAGCGGGTCGAACAGAAGTGGCGATTGAAGAATTTTCATTTGAGGCATTGGTGGATGAATGCCTAGAAGCCACAGAAGCCCTTTTGATTGGGAAAAAAGTGGCTCTCCTCAAAGAGATTCAAACGCACCTTCCGGTGCTTAAAACAGATCGCCCCAAGATCAAGCGCATTTTACTTAATTTGCTTTCCAACGCGACTCGCCATACCGAGCGAGGCAGAATCAAGGTATCTGCCAGTGCGGAAGAAGCCTATCTTTCTTTTTCCGTCGCAGATACGGGGGCAGGGATTGCGCCTGAAAGGCTTCTTACGATTTTTGATGAATTTAATACCCACGCTCAAAGTATGCCATCCGGCACAGGATTAGGACTTGCGATTTCTAAACGGTTTGTCACACTTTTGGGAGGCCATATTCAGGTTGAAAGTACAAAGGGAAAGTCCACCACCTTTACGGTTAAAATTCCTTTTGTGTACAAAAAGAATATCAGAGAAGAAAAACTTTCGGAGGCAGCCTAATCTCAATGAAACCAAAAATTTTAATTGTTGATGATGTAAGAGAAAATGTGGAAATCTTAGATCAATATTTTAGTGCAAAAGGATTTCAAACGGTATTGGCCTATGGGGGCCTTCAAGCCGTTGATAAAGCTGAGCGAGAACGTCCGGATGTGATTTTACTTGATGTGATGATGCCCGATTTAGACGGGTTTCAGGTATGCGAAATTTTAAAAAAAGAAAGAACGCATTTTAAAAATATTCCCATTATTTTAGTGACGGCCAAAGAAGATATTGAAAGCAAGATTAAAGGGCTCTCTTTGGGGGCGGAAGATTATGTAACAAAACCTTATGATATCAAGGAGTTAGAAGCCAGGGTCAAGGGTGCGCTCCGGTTAAAGAAGGCACTGGATGAACTCAAAGAACTCAATGAACTCAAAAACCAGTTTTTAGGAATGGCCAGTCACGATATTAAATCTCCCATTTCTCGAATTGAAAAAACGGTAGAAACGATGCTGAAGAACAAGTCTTCTTTAAAACCGGAGCAATTAGAACTGCTCAGAAAAATAAAAGATGAGGCAGGGGGAGTTTTTAATCTCATTACCGATCTTTTAAATGTGGTTAAAATTGAAACGGGAAAAATGGGTCTAGAACTTGAGAAGGTGGCTTTAGATAAATTGGTGGAAGAAGTGTTTCGAATGAACCAGGTTGCTGCAGAAGCCAAAAAAATAAATGTAGGGATTCAAATTGATAAAGATGTTTCTAAAATTTTAGCCGATCCTGCGCGTTTGCTAGAGGTATTTGAAAATTTATTAACCAATGCCATTAAATTTACGCCTTCAGACAAAAAAATTACCATTCATCTTCAAAAGGTGAAAGGTGGAGTTGAAGTTTCTATTTCAGATGAGGGGGTGGGTATCCCCAAAAATGAACTCCCTCGCATTTTTGATCGTTTTGCGAGACTTTCTCCTCAGTCGACCCACGGAGAAAAAGGGACAGGGCTCGGGCTTTCTATTTGCAAACAAATTGTGGATCTGCACAAAGGTAAGATTGACGTTCAAAGCGAAGTTGGCAAAGGCACAACATTTACAGTCTTTCTTCCCTCTTGATTTCATGCTATGAGCTGGTATGGCTCAGTCTTGGATTGTAACCTGTGATCCCCATGTGACCTTTCGCTTTCAAACAGAATATCAAGATGCCCGCTGTGCTATTCTTTCCTTTGAGCACTTGGTGTATCGAAGTATATCTTCGTTGACCCAAGAGATTTTGACCCCCTATGACCAGCGTTTATACATCCAGAGCTTGCGTGAAAGCTATTTTCCAAAATGGCAGGCACCTTTGGAATTTGAAGCGTGTGCAAAAGAGCTATTTCAAACTTTAAAAAATAAAAGAATATCTGCGCAGGCATTTAGCAAAGTCATTCAAAAGCTTCCAGATCATTTTTTAGCTTCAAAGCAAGAGATTTTTTTAAAACTGGCCACGCTGTACGAAGCTTATACGCAAAAAAAAGAGTATCTGGACGAAGAAGATATTTTGGAAAGGGCCATTGAAGCTCTAAAAAAGCCCTCTTTTCAAGCCTCTTTTCCAGATCGAGACACTCTTCCCTCTAAAGTGTTGGTTTTGACGTATCGTCTTTCGGATCTTCAAAAAATATTTTTAGATACGCTTGCTAAAACAGTTGAGGTTGAACATCTTTCTGTCACGGGTTCGGTTTTATCTCCAGTCCCATCTCCGGTTCTATCTAATGAAAAGCCCACTCATGTCCTTTCTGTTTTTGAGACGAAAACGTCTGAACAAGAAGTTGAAGTGATTCAAATGCACATTGAAAAAGCTCTTCAAATGCACGTTCCTCTTTCTTCACTCTTTGTGTTTTGCACGAGACTTGCTGATTATCGACGAGAGCTGGAGTCTGTTTTTAAAAGAGCAGATATTCCTTTCTCTTTTTGGAATGCTTCAGAAAAAAATATTAACCGGGTATCACTCTTAGAATGGCATCCTCATACCCTGGTTTTTCCACACATGAAGAAGGTATTTTTATGTGGGGCTTCCTCTTTGCCTTTAGAGTCTTTCTTTTTAAATGATGAAGAGAGGGCCTATTTTAATCAAGTGTTTCAAATGACTGTTTTTAAGCCTCAAGGTGATCACAGAGAAGAAACCAAAAGTCTGCTTCATAGATTGGCCAGTCGGTGTGAAAGCCTGTCTTTGACGTATAGCCATCGACCTCAAGCGGCTTTTGAAGAATTTTTTAAGGAGGTTTCTCCTCGTGTTTCTGTGACAGTTTTCCATCCTAGAGCTCCTTTTGTTTCACGGGCTAAAGAAAAAGAGAGGCCCAGCCCTCATTCTATTTCTTTGGCTATTTCTTTGGCTTTGGCTCTGGCGGGAAAGAACAAAAAGGATTTTTTACCTAAAATTTATTCTATTCGCTCTTTAACGCAGTATCAAAACTGTCCCTATGGTTTTTTATTGAAAGAATGCTTTCATCTTCACCCACTTCAAAAAAAGGTGCTTGAGCTTACCTTCCAAGAAGAAGGAGAGTGGATACATGATAGCTTGTATCGATATTTTTCTAAATCATTGTCTTTGGAACAGGCGGTGTCACAAAGTGTTGCCATTTTAACAGACCGATTTCAAAAAGAACTCTTAGAGCCAGATCAAGAGCGCATTACCAAACTTTTGAGGGATTTTTTAGAAGCAGAAAAAGTGTGGCGTGCCAAAAGTCGTTTTGAGCCAAGGTCATTTGAACTTGCGTTTGGAACAGACCCACAAAAACCACTTGAGCTTTCGTGGAAAGGAAAAACACTTTTTCTTCGAGGAAAAATTGACCGTGTTAATATCGATGAAAAGGCCAGGGAATTTGAAGTGGTTGATTACAAAACAGGTTCTACGGTTCCTTCGACCAAAGAAGTGATGGAAGGAAAAAGTTTTCAGCTGACCTTGTATGCGATGGCGCTGGAAAATCTTTTTTTACCTGGGTATTTACCCTCTCGGGGCTTCTTTTATCGCGTCAAAGACAGGGATGCTAAAAAAGGGTTTCAATGCGAAACTCAAGATCAATGGCAGGATTTAAAAGAAAAAACGCTTTCGGAAGTTTTTTCTTTGGTTGAAAAAATTGAAACGCTCTCTTTCCCACCCACCCCGCAGCATTGCTATGCCACCTGTGAACTCAAAAATATGTGTGAGCAAAGCTAAAACTATTTGACTCATTTCTTGCTTTTTTAGTACGCTCAAAAAACAGTATGAACAAAGCAGAGCTTGTAAAGGCATTTGCCCAAAAAAATGGGTTGACCAAAACCCATTCCGAAAAAATTTTAAATATTCTCATTGAGACGATTCAAAAAACTCTCAAAAAGGGGGAAGCGGTTAAAATTTCAGGATTTGGGAGATGGTATGTAAGCAAACGGTCCCCTCGCATTAGTAAAAATCCTCAAACAGGGGAAGCCATTAAAATCTCTGCTTTTAAAGCTCCTACCTTTAAAGCCAGCAAATCCTTAAAAAAATTATTATTCTAATCTTGTAATCCCTCAGTTTTCAATGATACACAGATACTGTGGATAAGCAGTTTTTTTCTGTGGTTTTTGGGCTCTAATCTTTGAATATTATTTCGTTTTTAGGAAACTGGTTCTTTTTTAATCATGAGTAACAAGCAGGAAGTTTCTCTGACCGCAAAACAGCAAGAGATCGTACACACAAAAATTTCTCGACTTGTGATTGAGGCTCAGCCTGGTTCTGGAAAAACGCGTATCTTGGTTGAACGTCTGGTGGCGGGTTTGCAAAAAGATGGGTTTAAGCCCGCTCAAGTTGTGGCAATTACTTTTACAGAAAAAGCCGCTCAAGAAATTAAAGATCGCGTGGGGGTGCGTATTCAAGGGCTCGGGTCGCCGACCCTCCCCCAACAAGTACCCCAACATCTGGTAGATCAACTTTGGATTTCTACCATTCATGGTTTTTGTTTTCGGGTTTTAAGAGAACATGCCTGGGAAGCCAACTTATCAACCACTTTTTCTGTTTTGTCTTCTGAGCAAGCTATTTTTTTGAAAAACAAAGTTTTTCAAGAACTCTTCCAAAAGCTTTTACAAGAAAAAGATAATGCCCTTTCTTTTTTGTTAGCCCAATATGGTTTCTATAAGTTGAAGTCTTTGGTTAAGGTGCTGTATGAAAAAAGGTTTCAGCTCAAATATGTTCCAAAAGGGCATTGGGTCAACGACCCGAGGGTCAGCGACCCTTCCTCCTCTGCCGAAGTGCTACAGGCTCTGCTCTCGGTGTTCCAAAAGATAGAGTTAGAGTATCAATTTCAAAAAAAACAAAGAAATGTGTGTGATTTTGATGATCTTTTGTGGAGTTGTTTAGAGCTCTTACAAACGCATCCTTCTATTTTAAATCGATATCGTCAGCAATTTAAGCTCATCTTGGTGGACGAATTTCAAGATACCAACGATGTTCAGCGATGGATTATCGATCTTTTAACTCAAGCGCCCCAAGGGCCTTGTTTAATGGTGGTAGGAGATCCCAAACAATCCATTTATCGGTTTAGAGGGGCGGATGTGTCTCTTTTCTATGAGGTGAAAGCAGATATTTTAGAGCATCAAGGATTTTGTTTTGAGCTTTTAGAAAATTTTAGAAGTCATAAGACCTTGATTGAATTTACCAATGCTCTTTTTAAGCCTTTATTGGGGGAGACTTTCATTCCTTCTGAACCGGCGCGGATGGAGCCCAATGCCCCTCGGGTCGTTGACCCAACCCCTTCTGTAGAATATTGGACACGCAAAGAAGAAGAGGGGGAAGGGCTTTCTTCAGAAGAAGCCCGAAAAAAAGAAGCGGCTTGGTTAGCCGACCATTTGAAGAAATATAAAGGAAAACCCTGGTCAAATATAGCCATTCTATTTCGAGCCATGACCTTTAGTCCTATCTATGAACGTGCGCTAGATAGCGTTCAGATTCCATGGGTCAGAACCGATGGAGGAGCGTTCTACCAAAGTCGAGAGGTGGCTGAGCTTTTGGCACTCTTGAAATGGGCGATCAATCCTCAAGACGAGTTTTCTTTATGGACAGTTCTTTCGGCGCCTTGGAGCGGGATTTCTTCAAAAACCTTGGTTTCTTTAGCGGCTGCTCGAGCCGAGCATCGGTCTTCTTTAGAGTCCTTATTGAAACAATTTAAAAAACTCAAACCATTTATTTTTGCCCTTCAAAAGCTTGTGTGGCTTAAGGAGCGAGTATCTTTGGAAGAATGGTATCTAAAAATGGTGCCCGATACGATCCAGGTTCGAAGATTTTTAAAACTGATTCGAGAATTTGAAAAACAAAATCCTGATTTTCAGTGGAGTGAGTTTGTGCACTATTTGGAGGCGTTACAAGAAGAGGATGTTTCTGCCTCCGAGCCTTTGCCTTTGTTGGAAGACACGCCTGAAGAAGGCGTTTGGTTGCTCACAGTTCATAAAGCCAAAGGACTTGAGTTTGATACCGTATGCATTCCGGATCTGGGGTATCTTCCTCGAAAAGATTCCCCCTTGCTTCTTATTGACAAAAAAATTGGGATTGGGCTAAAAGAAGACTCCCTCTATGCTGAGATTAAGAAAAAAGAACGTGAGTGTGAAGTGGAAGAATCCAAAAGGCTTTTTTACGTGGCTGTGACGCGTGCAAAAAATAAGCTTATTTTATCTACGGGGAGCTCTAAAGCTCGCGCAGGCAGTTGGGCTTCTTTTATCGAAGTTTCTAAACCTTTGTTAAAATCTGTGATGCAAGAAGGGCACTTTTTATGATTCATGATGCCTATCAATACTTTAAAGGACTTTTTGAAGGGGCCCCTGAAACATCTACCCCTGAAGCATCTAAAGGAACGGTTTTAACCTATCAGTCGTGGCGACCTACTTTTTGTGAAAAAGTTATGGTGTTTGTGCATGGCTTAGGAGAACACTCCGGGCGTTATCAAAGTTTAATTCAAGCATTTGCTCATAAATCCATGGCTTTTTATGGATATGATCAGCGGGGACATGGGCGCTCTCAGGGAAAAAGAGGGCATGCCTCTGGGTTGACCCTATTGGCAGACGATTTGGGTAAATTTTTAAAATTGGTTTCTATTCATGAGAACAATCGTCCGATGTATCTTTTTGGGCATAGTTTTGGAGCCCTCGTTTGTTTGAAATATTTGGAGGATGTTGTTCGCAAAGGGAGAGTGGTTCCTCAAGGAGTTATCCTTTCAAACCCCATCTTAAAGTTAGCTTTAGAGGTGCCGATATGGAAACAAAAGCTTGCGGGGGCATGCGCGAAGGTGTGGCCAAGCTTAACGCTTCATAATGAGGTGAATGCGTCTCATTTGTCTCATGATCCTGCTATTTCTGAAGAAATTAAAAAGGATCCCTTGTATACTCAAAAAATTTCTGCAGGGCTTTATTGGGACATGCTTCAAACGATTGATAGTGTTCGACAGAAAGCTTCTGAAATTGAAACTCCAGTGCTTTTCCTTTTGGGTGAAGAAGATAAGATTATTGATCCTCGGAGCGGGGAAGCCTTTTTTAATTCTCTTTCTGTTTCTGATCGTACGCTTAAAAAGTATCCAACTTTTTACCATGAGCTGATTCATGAAATTGGCAAAGAAAAAGTTTTTAATGATATGATCGAGTGGATTGAAAGATGAGTGAATCTTTGCGTTTTCAATTACTGAAGCTTCTCAAAGAAAAGTCCTATTTAAAAAAGAAAGTTATTTTATCGTCTGGGAAAGAATCTGATTTTTATATTGATGTCAAACAAACGGCCCTTCATCCCAAAGGTATGTATCTTATTGGAAAGCTTCTTTTTGAAAAATTAAAGAGTGGAGAAAAAGTAGAAGCGGTGGGGGGGCTTACGATGGGTGCAGATCCTTTGTCGGTTGCAACTTCTTTGGTGAGCTACCTTGAAAAAAGTCCGATCGCTTCGTTCTACATTCGAAAGGAACCTAAAAAACATGGTACAGAACAGTGGATTGAAGGCACCGCCAATGTATCCAAAGGCATGAAGGTGGCTATTATTGAAGATGTTGTGACAACGGGCGCTTCCACCTCCACCGCCATCGAGCGTGCTCAAGCTTCAGGCTATGTGGTTAAACGAGTGCTTGCCATCGTCGATCGCCAAGAAGGTGGATGCGATGCCATCCAAAACGCCGGTTTTACCCTCGAATCTCTTTTTACAAAATCTGATTTTATTTCAAATTAAAGTTTTTTTCCTGTCTCCCGATACGTAGGGCAGTGGTGGCAGTCATAAGAAATGTAATTTCTATAAGATTAAAGGAGATAATCACATGAAGATCTATTCGTATATTATTGTT
>JAHFEZ010000060.1 GCA_023248265.1 Deltaproteobacteria bacterium | reverse complement strand
GCGGCTTTGGCCGCTTGAATGCCATAGGCGCTATCTTCCAAAACTAAAATATGTTTTGGCTCTATTTGAAGTCTCTTGGCGCATTCTAAAAAAATATCTGGTGCAGGTTTTCCCTGTTTAACATCGTCTGCACAGACCATGGCGGAAAAGAAGTGCTTGAGTTTCAATGTTTCGATGGTGAATTTCATCACGTATTTAGAGGCAGAGGTGCCCAAAGCCATAGGAAGTTTTTGGTCTTTAAAATAGGTGAAAAGTGTTTCAACGCAGGGCAGGGGTTTGACGTGCTCTTTAAAGATTTCTATAAAAAGATCTGTTCTTCTTTTAATGTATTGATCTAGAGGCCCAGTAATCTGTGGATAGCGTTGTTTTAGGATGGTAAAAACATGGGCGTCTGTGGTGCCTAGGAATTCTTTGTCTTCTTGGTGGGTGTAGTCAATGCCATAGTCTAAGCGAAGCATTTTTTGAAACGATAAGAAATGCTCCGCCTCACTATTAACAATGACTCCGTCCATGTCGGAGATAATGGCACGGATTACTTTACCCATCCACCATCTTTAAGACTTTGGAGTTCCTCATGGGTGAGTTTGGGCGCTTTCCATTGGGTTGCCCACCGAGGCATGGTCATTTGATAAAGATCGTCACTGTCCAAAGAGCGAGTGGCTAACGAGCCAGAGGTTCCCATCCACCTGGGTGTGGCAAACGGAAAATCATAACGATTGATTTCAAGCCGTGTATTTTTAAATTCTCTTTTATTGTAAGCAAATTTAAAATCAGACTTTTCATCTTTATCGTAAGAAGCTTTTGAAAGAACTTTTAACGCTTCTGTCCAATTTTGGGCAGCTTCTTCATCTTTGGCAGTCTTTAAATTGACCACCAGAATGTCATTTGTTTTGAGTTTTGCTTTCTCAAGAGCTTCTTGTGCATAAGGCCCCACCGTGAGGATGACCTGTACGTGGTTTTGGTTTAAGAGTTCTTCTAGGATTTTATTTCGTACTTTTTCTACTTGTGGATGAAAGACAATTTTTCGAATCTCTCGTTCTGAAAGATTTCTGTCTCTCAAGTGATTTAAAATACCCGTGACTTCTTTACTAGAAAGCTTGAGTTTTCTTTGACTTTTATTTAAATAATTTTCAATATCTTTCAGCTCATCTGAAGATAGTGGAAGTGTGTCGACAGGAAGGGTTCGAATAATGGCATAGCTTTGTGTCATTCCCATTTTTTGTAAGAAATGCTGAAGCTTTTGTCCGCCATCACCAGAGAGTGCGCGTCCTGTAAACATATCATCGTGAGATTCTTGATCCGCTAATACCAATACTCGGGCTTCATTCAAACGTCCTCGGTAAATAGGGCCTGTGCCAAAAGATTTATCGGAGGTAGCACCTAGATCATTAAAGTCTGGCCATTCATAACCCTCTTGCTCGCCCATGAGCAGTTTTGACCATTTTGTTGCTTCAGGACCTGGATCAAAGGCATTGTAATCTGTTCTGGGAGCTTCATAGGGAAGATCTCCATCGATATTGATGTATCCAGAGTCTTCAAGACTGGATCCATTGGGAGTATACCAAAGTACTTTATCATTATAGACGCCCTTGGCTGAGAAAATTTTAATAGAACGTTGATCAGAGGTTCTGTTCGAGGCTGTGCCAGCAGATCCTAGCCGCCAGTTAGAGCCAAAAGCAAAATCTCTGAAAGGAACAGGCACATGTCGATAGGTATAAGGTTCAGAAAATGTGAGAAATGTTTTAGTGACTTTAGATGTAGAACCGTCTTCATTTTTCACGTCTTCTTCATATTCTTGTGTCACCACATCTGAACGTGTACACCCAGCATCAACGGGGAGCCAATTGGGATCCTGAGCTAATGATTCGGCAACATGATTAACAGCAGTTTGAAAACTTTTTCGAAGTGTTGCAAGAATTTGTTTGAGTTGTTCTTGCTGTTGTTTTTTAGGTAATTTTTTATCTACTTGACCCGCCATACCGGGGTGTGCAACTCCAACCAAACGAATTTTTTCACCGATCACCGAAGCATCGCATGTTTCTACTTTCCCTTGTTGGGCACATTTGCCTCCTTTCGATTCTACCCATGTGGTGAGCGTATCTTTAGCGCCACTTCCTACGGCAACTACCAATCTTAAACTGTCTCTATTATTTTCTAGAATTTGGTTTAAAAATTTATTTCGTGTTTGAACAATGGGGCTTTGTGGGCTTTGTGCGAGCCAAAGGTCTCCTTTAATAGCGTTAGGCAAGGTTGCATCCTGATATTGGCCATAAATAGAGTAAATAAATGTATTCACAAATAAATAAGAATGAGAGATTCCTAAGAAATCCAAAAGTCTTTGCATGTGCTGGCCTGTTCCACCCGTAAAAGTTTTTTTGGCCAATGCTTCGTCTTGTGCGCCTTCTTGACCAATGACCAAAATTTTAATTTCATTTTTCCCAAGACGTCCTCGGTAAAATACGGGACCCCAATGCCAACGAAATCGTTCATCTCCAATGACGGCCTTACCAATGGCTCGGTAATTTGGGAGAGAAGAAAATATTTTTAAAAATTCAGAATTTTTTTGAGGGCCTTGGTCGTATTCCCAAGGATGGCCTCGTTCGGAAGAAAGAGAGAGATCAACCGATGAATCTTCTCCTTCATCTGTTAATTCTTGATCTGTGGGATCTTGTGCTTCTTGAGCTTGTTGAGCTTTGAGCGGCATTGCCCCAAGTATCAAAATGAATAGCAAACATGCCAAAAGAATATAGTTAAGGTTTTTCATTTTTTTTCCTCCATTAGTCTTTCTTCTTGAGCCGTGGGGCTAAAAAAGTGTTAAAAATCATTTGTTGCAACTGAAACATTCGTTCTTGATAGGGTTTGTCCGTTGATGTGAGTAAATTATTTCGATACATGCCAAGCGTTTTTAAATGAGCTTCCATTTTCCCAATGGTGTCTTCTAAATTAATATTTAAAGCTGGATCAATGTAGACCACTTTGTTTCTCACCGCTTCTCCCTCAATTTGGGGCAGGGGTTGCACATTGGGTTCTAACGCTCGGACGCGATCGTCATAGCCATACACGGCGCGTCCGCGAATCATCACAAGCGTGATATATTTTACGTCGGAATAGAACAAAGCTTTCATGGGACTTAAAGTTGGATCAGGATCTTCAATGATAAAAAGATCTGCAAGATTTCCAGGTTTAATTTCTCCAAGTCGTGGATGTCCAATCATTTTAGCAGCATTTGTGGTCACCATTTGAAAAATTTGGGCATCAGAAACTGGGGATGGGTTGGGATAGGAAATCATATCCAAGAAAAACCGTGCCATCCGTGCTTCATCGAGCACGTGTTTAGAGCCACTGGGACTCCAATCAGAGCCTAGCGAAATGAGAACCCCTTTTTGAAGCAGTGTGGGAATATCTAGGGTATCTCCATACAAAAGCAAGTTTGAAACAGGAGACCAGACAATCCCCATATTCCATGTTTTTAAAAAAGCGATATGGGCATCATTTTGAGGGTCAATGCCGCTGCTGTGAATGAGAGCGATCGGAGGCTTAGGTGAATTTTGAGGATCTGAAAAATAAGGATGATGCATGAGCGCTTCAAACTCAGCTCTGCAAAGAGGATCTGCGCCCGAATCTCTGTCTGCTCTTAAAAAACCCGTGCGTCCTTCGGCCAAGTGAACAATATAGGCTTGGAGTTTGTCTTCACTTCGTCGCTTAGCAAAACTATCTAGGGCATCTTTGGCAACCATCGTGCCATCGGCTTTGGGCTCAAAAATTTCAAAAGAAGAAGCTATTTTTTTTCCGTTATTGAGTTCCAAATCTTCTTCAAAATCTGTTCCACGGACAACAAGTCTTCGAGTCACATCTTTAGAGTCATTGTCAATAATTCCAGATTCTTGAATGAGTGTGGTTCCGCCCGCCAAGGCTTGAATTTCATCATAAAGCAAAAGTCCATATTTAAAATCGGGAATATTTAAGGCTTTATAAATATTTCTAAAATTTTTATAATCTTCGTCTTTTCTCCACTCAAATCGATTGGAAAATTGAGATTGTGCCCCTCCCCACACAGGCATGATGTTATAGGTGATGTGGGTGTGAAGATCTATCAGTCCTGGATAAACATAACCAACTTCATAGACAAATTGAGTGCCTTTGAGAAGCTTAGGTCTTTTGGCTGTGACAGATTGGATAACACCATCTTCAATATAAACGTATTGGGGTTTAAACGTTCCATCTTGTTTGACCACTTTTCCGTGAAGAAGAATGCGTCGTCTATGTTCTTGGGGTTCTTGAGGTTCTTGAGCATGAGCAAAAGAGAAAACAAAACCGATGAGGAGTGTTGCTAAAATGAGACTGCGTTGAAGGCCCTTCGAATGCATGGAAATTAGGCACTTACATATCTTTTACGCTTGTAATTGTCAAGAAGCATCGTTAAAGTAAAATTTCGTGGTCACCCTTGAAGAGACAAAAGTGGATGGATTGTATCTGCGCCAGTATTTTCCTACCCGGCCTATCTTTACTCAAAACAAAGTTTTATTTCTTCATGGCTATCCGGGCAGCCAAAAAAACTATGATATTGCTGAACATTTGGCCTTAAAAGGGTTTGAATGTACGGTGATGCACTATCGGGGGGCTTGGCAAAGCCCAGGACGCTATTCTTTGGTGGCAATCTATCAGGATGTAGAAACGGTTTTAAATTTTTTAAAAAGTAAAGGCTCTGATCACAAATCTATTTCTTTGGTAGGTGCCAGTTGGGGAGGATTTGTGGCGTTAGAAATTTTTGCAAAAAATCCAAATTTGCGCAAGGTGGTACTCTTAGCTCCGTTTATCAATATAGGGTCAGATGAAAAAGCGCTTCAAACAGGGGTTCGGTTTTTGTATTCCATCACCAAGCCTGCCATTCAAAATTATGAAAAAGAAGATTTGGAAAAAGATTTAAGAACGATTGCCGAGATGTATAATCCTCTCAAAAAACTTTCAGATTTGGAGGGTCGCAAGGTGCTGATCATCCACGGAGAAAAGGATACGATTTGTCCCATAGAGTATTCGGTGAAAGTGAAGTCTTTGTTTAAGACACCGGCACGGCTCTATCGCTTGGAAGATCAAGATCATTTTCTCCACACACGAGAAACGTTGTTTGATTTTTGTTTTTCTTTCTTAAAGGAGGAATAGGTATGCCAAAAATATGTAAAAAGACTTTTCTTTTAGTGCTTTTGGGTTTTATGGTATCGTTGTATGGAATAGATATGGGTATGGCAGCAACAACGACAAAAAAAGTGATTGCTCATCGAGGGGTGAGTGGCACGTATCCTGAAAATACCCTGATTTCTTTTAAACGGGCGCTAGAAACCAAAGCCGAGTTTATGGAGCTCGATGTTCATTTGTCCAAAGATGACCAAGTCGTGGTGATGCATGATGAGGATTTATCAAGAACAACCAATACGACAGGGCTTATTGGAACCTATCCTTTGGCCATCTTAAAAACATTTTCTGCCGGATATTCTAAAAAGTTTGGATATAAATTTTATAAAGAAAAAATTCCAACTCTTTTAGAAGTCTTAAAGCTTATTGAAAATTCTCAAATTACATTGCTCATTGAAATTAAAAGCCACGATAGTGATCCGCAATATAATGAAAGGATAGGACAAGTGGTGTATGACACCGTTACGAAAAACTATCCTAAGCTCAAAGATCGTGTGGCCTTTATTTCATTTAATGTGGCGATTTTAGAAAAAATTAGAGCGTTGGATAAGACGGTCAGGGTGGGGCCTATCTTTAATGATCTTCCCAAAGAAGGAAGCTTGGCTGACCAAGCGTTGAAACTCAATACTGATGTGGTGGTTTTTTCTAAAAAACTTTTGTCTCTTCAAAATGTCATTGAAAAGGCCGACCGCGTGAAACACTTTATTTATACGGTGACTCCTCCAGAGTTTGCACAAGTTGATCAAGTGGAAGGCCTCTATGGCTTTGCCACCGACTACGCAGACCAGATAGAATGATAAAATAAGATAATTTAAGATAAAATAAGATTTGATAAAATACCTCTTTTAGGGTATACTCTATATTATGAAGGTGTGGAGTGTGCAAGAGGTAGCTGCCTATCTCAAAGTAGCTCCCATTACCATTTACCGAAAAGCAAAGGCCAAAGAAATCCCCTTTTTTAAAGTCGGACGCCATTTGAAGTTTTCCGAAGAGGTGATTAAAGAATGGCTGCAGAATCAGGCCAGACAAAGCGTTCCAGATTTCCATGGACATTCCTCACCTTCTCAGTCAGGGTCGCTGACCCCAGATATCATTCAAAAAATGACAGAAAAAATTGTTTCTGCACTTCAGCCTCAAAAAATAATCCTTTTTGGTTCTTATGCCTGGGGGGGGCCAACGAAAGACAGCGACATTGATCTTTGTGTGATTCATCCAACGGTGATTAAAAAAAATAAAAGGGCAAGAATTGTTAAAGATATTCTATATCCGTATCATCATCCTTTAGATATTATTGTTTATACTCCAGAAGAAATTGAGGAGTGGAAAGATGTGGAAGGGAGTTTCCTTAAAAAGATTTTGGATCATGGGAAAATACTTTATGAG
>JAHFEZ010000023.1:2440-17093 GCA_023248265.1 Deltaproteobacteria bacterium | reverse complement strand
AGGCCTAAAACCAATACAAAAAGACAAGAAACCTGACGACTCTTTCTCATACGATACCTCTCTTTAGACTTTTTGGGGAAAGTGGCTTCAGTATACCGTTAGTTGCCCGAAGAGTCAAACAGGGTCAAAAGGAGAGTTGGATTTCCGACCCCAAAATTACCGACGAACGGTGGTGCGAAGCTCGTCAAATAATACAGCTGAAACTTTTGGAACGGTGAGCTTTCGGCCACTGAGCCCTTGGAGGCGTTCTAACAATCGCCCTTTTAAAAGAGCATCTGAAATATCTTGAGAAAACCCTAAATATTGTGTTGTTTCAGAAAATGCATCTCTCAAAACCACTCTTCGACCAGATTCTCTTTGACGTTCTACCCAAGCCACATAGTCTCGTGCTACGGTATTACTCAGTCTTAAAAGCTCTGTATCTGTAAAAACAGGGTGTTTTTCTCCAGAGGAGCGAATCTCACCCAAAACTTTCTCTAACTTGGTAAGCGTATCTCCTAAAGAGACTCTAGGTAAAGGTACTGTTTGTCCACTGATGCCTATTTTTCTAAAAAATGCATCTGGCGTAGGATCACTCCCTCTAAACTCCCGAATGGATTCCATCGGCAGTCGATCACCTCCATGTTCAGGAACCGCTCTTCGATATCGCATCCCGATTTCTTGGTTAAAAATGCCTCCTTGTTCAAAAATTTCCCACATAGATTGAGCATACACTTCTGAATAAAGATATCCGTAATACCCAGCATCATAACCTCCCATGAAATGTCCAAAAGAAGCTAAAAGTTGTTCACCTCCAGCAGGCAACGCAATGGACGTTAATTCTTTGGCCAAACGAGAAACTAAAGCCAAAATATCTTTGGGAGAGGCCGTATGAAGAATATAATCTAGAGTTGCATAAAAAATTTGACGGGAATAGAGTGCTCCTGTATTAAATTTTGCAGAGGCTAAAAGCCCTGCTTTTAAATTTGCAGGAAGCTTAGTTCCATCCTTATAATGCCCTGACAAAATATCTAAAACTTCAGGCGTCCACACCCAATTCTCAAGCATTTGAGAAGGAGCCTCCACAAAATCCCATACCACGGCATTTCCAGAATAAGAGCCATACCGTGCAACCGTGAGCATATCATTCATAATATGGCCAAGTTCATGGAACATGGTTTCTACTTCACTGTGACTTAAAAGAGAAGGTGTTGCTTCAGAAGGACGATTAAAATTACCTAAAAGACAATTTATAGGACGTTGATAAGCCCCTTCCGGCGTTACACCTGCTTGGATTAAGCCAGCAGCTGCAAAATGGTTATATTTTCCATCCCTTGGGAATAAATCCATGTAAAAATATCCTAGATGCCCGCCTGTTTTAGCATCCAAGACTTGAATCAATTTAACTTCTTTATCCCAAACATCCGCATTTGTAACTTCGCGGAAGGTAACTCCAAAAAGATTTGAATAAATCTGAAAAGTCCCATCGATCACTCTTTGCATGGGGAAATATTCACGTACTACCTCAGGGTCAAAGGAAAAGAGTCGCTTTTTCAATTGATTGGCATAGTAATCTTTTTCCCACATTTCAATCGATGTTGCATTAGGATCTGTCTCTCTTTTGATGTCTAGGAGTGCTTTTAAATCTTCTTGGTTTTTTTGAACCAATTTTTCTCGTAGAGAGTCTAAGAAGACTCTTACTCTTTCAGCATTTTCAGCCATACGGCCATCTGTGCGATAATCCACCCATGTGTGATATCCTAAGAGTGGGGCCAACTGAGTACGAATTTCAACCGCTCGCTCTAAAAGATGCGTATTCCTGGGCGCTTCACGGCTAACCCATGCCATATACATTCTCTTTCTTGTTTCTGAACGAACCGCATTTTCCATGATGGGAACATAAGTGTCTGGCTTTACTGCAACAATATATCGGCCTGTAGTGTGTTTTTCTCGTTCTAAATCTTTCAAAAATAATTCAGGCATGCCTTCGAGTTCTTCTGGAGTAAAAAAAAGGGTATCTTTATTTTCATTCAAATTTTGTTTAAATTCAGTTTCTAATGCTGCTAACTCATTTTTAAGAGCTCTGACGCGTTCAAATTTTTCTCCCTCTAACCAAACCCCACTTTGCCTAAAATCTTTAGCCATAATCTCTAGCAGTCTTCTTTCAGAAGCATCCAAACTTGAAAAATCATTCTTCATATTTTTTCGAAAAGCCTCAAAGGCTTGATACAAATCTTTTCTCAAGGACATTTCAATGACGAATTCTTTCATCTTTTTTTCATACAGCACGGCTTCTTTTCTCAAAGTAGGATTGGAAGAAACATCTTTCATAAATATGATAGGTTCAATCGTTCGGCTCAGCCGTGTATAAACATGCTCCATAGCTTCAGGTGTGTTTTTAAAATTTCGGGTTTCATGGGAAAGACGAGCAATCTCATCTAGGGCAGTTCTGGCTTCAGCAAAGGCTTTTTCAACCAGCTCAGAAATTTCTCCCTGTTCAACAAGGGTTCCATCTTTATCAAACTTGCCTTCACGGTAATCGTAACGAATAAGCTTTAAGGGTTCATTTTGTGCTTGTCCGACAGGGACAGCGAAACAGGCGACCAACAAGATCCAAAGAAATTTCTTTATGATAAGCATGCGATTCCTCCCAATTGAGTTGGGAAAATATATAGCATGGAACCTAAAACTTGGCTAGAGGGGAAACAAGCTTTTTTTATAATTTAAAAAGGTAAACGAGATCCAAGAAAAGGTAATGAAGACAGGAAATAAAACCGTATTCCTACTGTTCCATCAATGGCCCATTTTGTTTCAGGCTCTACCTTTAAGGCAGGAACGGCTTCAAAGTAAAGATCAGCCGGTTCCTTAAAAATAAAATCAAGCCCTACAGGAATACGAATAACAATATTGTCCCACTTTTTAAAATCAGACTGAATCCCCCCTCCCACATATCCAAAAAGGGTATTCTTGGCGGGGAAAGAGCCCGTCATGATATTTTTGATGTGAATGAGTGCATCTAAGTAGCTCAGTGTTTTTGAATCACTAAAATCATATCCGGCTGCAACCTGGGCTGCAAATACGCCGCTACCTCCCCACCACTTTCCACTGACTCCCACTTGGCTTCCTACAAAAGGCCCAATCCCAAATGTTTTATTTTCAATGAAATTTTCTTCTTTTTTCAACGGTTGGTCATCTTCAACACCACAGAAGAGAGGGGTCACCATTAAAAAACTACCCGCAATACTTAACCATATTATGGTCTTTTTCATGCTTAAAAAAGAGTATAGAAAAACCAAAACACTATTGTCAAATATTTTCGAAATCTTAGGAATAAAGATACGCCATTTCTTTAAGTTTTTTGATTCGTTCAGAAATGGGTGGATGGGTCGATAAAAGATCCGCCCAGAAACCTTCTTTAAGTCCCATCGTTTTCCCCAATGGATCAGAAATACAAAGATGGGCTGTGCCTTTTTTAATGGAGAGTGTAGGTTCTGCGGCTTGTTCAATTTTTTCTAATGCTTTGGCTAAACCGATAGGGTTTCGTGTCAACTGAGCTCCTGAAGCATCTGCCAAATACTCTCTTTTTCGAGAGACACACATGGCCATAATTTGCCCTAAGATGGGAGTAAGAATAATTAATATGACCCAAATTACAAAGAAAAGTGCTGCCCCACCTCCTTTTCTATCGGAGGAGCTTCTTCCCCGTCTTCCATAGAATAAGCTTCTTCTCGCCCAATCTGCTGCTAAAACAGCAGCCCCAATGAGAACCGCTACCACACACATATAGCGGATATCAAAATTTTGAACATGGCTCATCTCATGAGCAATCACGCCTTGAACTTCTTCCCGATTTAATTTTTCAAGTAAGCCGCGCGTTACAGCAATAGAAGCATGCTTAGGATCACGCCCTGTAGCAAACGCATTGGGATCAGGATCTTCAACAATATAAAGCTTGGGCCGTGGGAGCCCTGAAGCAATGGTCATTTCATCGACAATATTTTCCAATTGTTTTTCTGAAAAATTCTTCTCTGCTTTTGTTGATAAAAGACAAGCCCCACAGGATTTTAAAACAAAAAAATCTCCACAAAAGTAACTATACAGAGACATGAGAATAGACAGGAGTAAAGCGCCCAGTGTTCCCACTGGAACATTAGAACGAATACTTTGGGGGGAAGATTCAAACAGGTGAAAAGGGTCTATTTTTAAAATGAAATAATCATAGCCAAACCCTACCGCACTTAAAAAAAGGATAATAATAAATATGAGATAGACAGTGTCCTTGCGATTGGCTTTTTGCTGCTCAAAAATGTTCATAGAACAAGAGAAAAATTAAAATCCCAAATCAACTTTTGGAACAGCTCTTTCAGAACTATCTTGAATTTCGAATAATTCGGCTGCCTGAAAATGAAAGCCATTGGCAATGATATTGCCTGGGAATTTCTGTAAGGAAGTATTAAATTTTGTGGCCTCATCATTATACAGCTGTCGTGAAAAAGCGAGCTTATTTTCTGTTGAACGAAGATCTTCCATAAGATCTCTGACATGCTGATCTGATTTGAGATCGGGATATTTTTCCATCACAGCCCTCAAATTCACCATCGCTTGGCCAAGTACATTTTCTTTGGCCACCGTATCCGAAACTCCCGTTGCTCGCACGGCTTCATTTCTGGCTTGAATGACCTTTTCTAAAGTCGTTTGCTCAAATTTCATATAGCCTTTCACGGTGTTAACCAAATTAGGAATGACATCATGTCGATATTTGAGCTGCACATCAATTTGTTTCCACGCATTGGTCGCTCTATTTCTAAGCGAAATATAGCCATTATATTTCACCACAATATACAAAAGTACGAATGCCCCTACTCCACTAAGAATATATAAGATTGTCATACCATTCTCCTTTCAAGACACCTTAAGGTTCAAAAGAAACAGTCGTAAGCTCATTTTCTTCTACTACAACATCTTTTTTTGTTTTTACTATGGGGCCGGAGCGTGTGGTGAGCTCAACTGTGTATTTCCCTACAGGCACCAAATACCCTGATGAATAAACAAGTGATCCTTCTTTAATAACCACTTCTCTAGCTTCATTCTTCACTGTCATATAAAACGTTTCATGAGAATTAGGCGCTTTACCTGTAAGACTTCCAAAACCTGCTGTCTGGACTGTTGTTAATTTATTTTCTTCTACAACAACATCTTTCTTAGTCCAAATGGGTGTCTTATCTCTTTCTCCAATCTCAACCATATATTTCCCTACAGGCACCAAATACCCTGATGAATAAACAAGTGATCCTTCTTTAATAACCACTTCTCTAGCTTCATTCTTCACTGTCATATAAAACGTTTCATGAGAATTAGGCTCTTTACCTGCAAGACTTCCAAAACCTGCTGTCTGGACTGTTGTTAATTTATTTTCTTCTACAACAACATCTTTCTTAGTCCAAATGGGTGTCTTATCTCTTTCTCCAATCTCAACCATATATTTCCCTACAGGCACCAAATACCCTGATGAATAAACAAGTGATCCTTCTTTAATAACCACTTCTCCAGCTTCATTCTTCACTGTCATATAAAACGTTTCATGAGAATTAGGC
The DNA here is from genome assembly GCA_023248265.1 of Deltaproteobacteria bacterium. Taxonomy (GTDB): domain Bacteria; phylum Bdellovibrionota; class JACOXK01; order 2-02-FULL-40-11; family 2-02-FULL-40-11; genus JACPST01. The sequence goes on along the minus strand of JAHFEZ010000023.1, from coordinate 11,520 downwards.
GCTTTACCTGTAATAGCTCCTCTTCCTTTAACTCTCACTATAGTTTGCTTTGTCTGAGAAAGTTTAACGTGTTGTTCCACATATTCAGGTTTTGTATTGATTTTAATCGTATACACGCCGTCAGAAAGCAAATAGCCACGATCTACATATTGACGTTCGAGAACAGTTTTTCCTGTTTTCTCATCTATAGCATCAAAAGTGTAACTTTCATGAGAAGAAGGAGCCTCTACTCTTAAGTTCCAATCGTATTTGGCGACGGTTTCGACAGATTTTTCGAGCATTTTGTAAAGAGAATCTGCATTGTCAGAAGTCACATACGTCCCACCGGTAGCTTTGGCGATACACGTAAGTTGGTCGGTGGCTTGTTTATCTTTAATATCAAACCCAATCACATTTACTTTTAACTGAAGGCCACTTTTGATGATGTCCTTAGCAACTTTACAAGGATCCAAATTGCAGCTTTCTTGTCCATCGGTCACAAGAACAATACCCATCGTTCCTTCATCCTTGAGGGATTTTAAATCTTCAGCTGCTTTTTGAAGAGAATATCCAATGGGTGTCATTGAAAGTGCTGTGACGTCTTTAATTTCAGAAATAATTTGGTTTCTGTTATTTTTAGCAATCGGAACAATAAGATGAGAATCCTTACAGTCTCTTTTTTTGGTATTTCCGTAAACCCGAAGTCCCAAATTGTACTTTTCATTCACATTTTTGGCATATTTAGAAAGAACCGCTTTAGCAATTTGCATCTTGGTCTTGCCACTGATCATTTCTTCCATCGACCCTGAAGCATCTAAAATCAACTCCACAGTGACATCAGAGCTTGCTTTTTCTTGGGCAAAAACAAAAAGAGGAAGGAAAACTAGACTTAAGACAATAAGATCCTTCGCTTTGCTCAGGATACCTTTTCGCATAGTAGAAAGAGTATGGCATAAATAAATTTTAGTTGTCAAAAAGAAACAGGAGTGAGCTACACTTTTCGATAGCGAGTACTTCTTTCATTTCAACTATATAAGATTAGTAAACGCTATTTGCCTAGCTTCTCTTGAGCCGTGGGGAGGCGAATATACGTTGGAACGAGGTGCTCCGGATCTTGGAAAAGACCTTTTTGGGCAAGTTTTAAAGCCAACTGCCCCACATAAGAAGCCCTGGGCAAAGATAAAGAGTGCGGTGCCCAATTAAAAAATGCTTTTTCTTGTTCAAAAATACTGCGACGTTGATGAGCCACTTCTCCCACCAATAAAAACGGCCCTTGGACATCCATTTTTTGAGCCCCTGCCTTAAGTACCTCCACAAGTTTTGGAAAAGAAACGACGGACTCTTCCACACATGAAATCCGCTCTCCTTGGGCAAAAAGATAGGCTGCAGCATAAAACTCTTCTCTTCCGGCATCCAAAAGAGGACACACCAGCCCCGCATAGAAAATGCCATTGAGGCTTAAGGCTTCTAGGGTTGAAACGCCTATCACTGGTTTTTTATGTGCAAGGGCAAAAGCTTTGACCGTACTTAAACTAATTCGAAGCCCCGTGAAAGAACCTGGGCCTGTGGCCACAGCAAAACAATCAATATCTGAAAGAGAGATCGCAAGCTGCTGAAGAAGTTCATCAACAAAAGGTAACAGGCGTTCGCTGTGCGTTCTTTCTGAGTAGAAAATCTTTTCGCCATAAATACGGTTTTCATCCATGAGCGCAAGAGAGCCAAAGTGTGTAGATGTGTCAAATGCCAAAATCTTCAACTTAAGCAATTCCGGAAATTTTTTTAAGGAAGGAGAGAATCCCAGACCAATACCGACTAATATCGTTATAAAAGACAAGAATAATCAAACCTAAAATCACAGCCATCCCTGCGCGGTTGGCCAAGTCTAATATTTTGTTGCTCAAAGGGCGTCCGCGAATCAGTTCGCATACAAAAAAGAGCAAATGTCCTCCATCTAACACAGGAATGGGCAATAAATTTAAAACCCCTAAATTAATACTGATCATTGCTAGCAATGCCAAAAAGGGAGCAATCCCTTGTTTCAAATGATCCCCTGCAATTTTTCCAATGAGAATGGGCCCCCCCATGGCTTTCAAAGGAACTTTTCCTTGAAGCATTTTGCCCACACTTTTAAAAATCATCCAAGCCATCCCAACACTTTTTTCTGTGGCAGAGAAAAACGCCTTGAAAGGATTTAATTCTTGATATCGCTCTAGTTTCAAAGGAACATAGCTGCGTTCTGGATCAAGCATCATTCCAATTTGATACATTTCTTGTTCCCCACCGCAGGGATGTGGAGCTACGGTCTTCGTTGGAAATACTTGTACTTTATTTAGGGCTCCCCCTCGATCATAGGTCAAATAAAAAGATCCTGGATCCTTGCCATAGGTTTGAATCGTTTCTCGAAACTCGTCCCAATGTCCAATGGGTTTGTCATTGATGGCGGTCAAGCGATCCCAAATTTTAAGTCCGGCACGATTGCCAGCCGTACCCTCTTTAAAATCTTGCTTGATAAAAAACTCATAAGAATGAAGACCTAAAAATCTTTCTTTTTGAGCAGCATCTAATAAAAAATATTCTGGAGGAAGTTGCATGTCGATAGTCATTTCTTGGGCGGCAACTCCTTGGGCTTCTCGCTGCACTTTAAAATGAAGACTATCTTGTGCAATGTGAAGCAGATACTCATGAAGTTCAGACCATGTTTGAATAGGTACCCCATTTAAGGAAACCACTCGATCTCCATTTTGAAATCCTTTTTGCGCACTCCAGGATTTAGCATCTGTCATCCCCACCGTAGTATTGGCGGTTAAAACAGAAACTCCTTTTAAAACACCTCTTTCTTCTTTCTCACAATACATGTTCCAATCTGTTTCTGTTTGCGGAGTAAAAAGAGGGGTTACAAAAACTTCTTCTCTTCTTTGAGCGGTTAAAGATACTTGTTTGCCTTTGCGATGTGCCTGGGCCACTTCTGCTGCAAATTCATCGTATCGACGAATGTGAGAAATCCCATTTACTTTTACAATACGATCCCCGGGCCGAAGTCCTAATTCCCATGCTTGAGAACCTGGTGTGACATGAGCCAGATACGGTGCCACAACTTTTTCAATCCCGCTGACTTCCATGACAAAAAAGATCAAAACTGCAAACCCTAAATTAAATATGGGACCTGCCGCCGCAATGGCAATACGCCGAGAAACCGGTTGTTTAGAAAAAGAATGTTTTGCATCTGTCTTCACGGGTTCTGTGGGATCTTCGCCATAGAGTTTGACGTATCCTCCCAAAGGAATGAGCGACAAGCAGTATTGAGTTTCGCCAATCTTTTTCTTGATTAGCTTTGTGCCAAAGCCTAAAGAAAAAACTTCAACTTTGACCCCACAAAACTTGGCCACAACAAAATGCCCTAGCTCGTGGAAAAAGATGAGCGCCCCTAAGAGAATAACAATGCCAAATAAGTATTCCATAGTCTAATTAGGGTAACACAAATCAAAAACCTAAGACAACTCCTTTCATATTAGCTCTCCCACTTTTCTGCGTGCCCAGCTATCTGCTTCTAAAATACCCTCTAAAGATAACGGGAGAGATTTGCTGTAAGAAGAAAGTGTTTCTTCAATAAGCTTTGCAATTTGAATAAAAGAAATTTGTTTTTTTAAAAAAGCTTCTACGGCCACCTCATCTGCTGCATTTAAAAGAGCTGGGAATACATTTCCTTTCTTTGCCACCTCATAAGAGAGCTTCAACAAAGGAAATTTTTCATGGTCGGGTTCTAAAAATGTAAGCTCTTTCACTTTAGCTAAATTTAAACGAGCTACTTCTGTAGATATCCTCTCTGGATACGAAAGCGCATAGCTGATCGGTGCTTTCATGTCTGGAAGTGACAAACACGCCAACGTATTTCCATCTCTGTAGCTTATGAGAGAGTGCACGACGGATTGGGGATGAACCACCACTTCGATTTGAGAAGGGGTGAGATTAAAAAGCCAATGCGCTTCAATAACCTCAAATCCTTTATTCATAAGTGTTGCAGAATCAATGGTAATTCTTTTCCCCATCGACCAACAGGGATGCTTGAGGGCTTCTTCAGGGGTGATCGAAGAAAAAGTTTCTTTAGGGCGATGTAAAAAAGGCCCCCCTGAAGCTGTTAGGGTTATTTTTTCAATGGCGCTTCTATTGTGATTTTCAAAAACTTGAAAAATAGCACTGTGTTCACTATCAATAGGTAAAAACTTAACGCCTTGCTTTTGAACTTCGGGCATCACCACAGCTCCTGCAGCGACTAAAACTTCTTTGTTGGCCAGGGCCACATCTTTTTTGGCACCGATAGCAGCCAGCGTCGGCTTAATTCCCTTGGCTCCAACCAACGCACAAACAACCAGCTCTGCACAATCCTCTTGGGCAAGGGCACACAGCCCCTCTTCTCCCCATAAAACTTCCACATGAGGAAATTTTTGCTGGAGGGAGAGTGCCATTGCTTCCGTCCCCACAGAAACTATTTTGGGGTGAAACACCTCCATTTGTTTTTCTAACAAAGCCACATTTGCACCACAGGCCAGCCCTACAACTTCAAATCGATCGGGTGCTGAACGGATCACCTCTAAGGTATTCACACCAATAGAGCCTGTAGAACCTAAAATAGAAATTTTTTTCTTCATTGCCAAAATCGTTCTAAGAATCGCGCGTAAAAATAAATAAAGGGCCCACAAAAAAGGACACTATCAAATCGATCTAAAATCCCACCATGGCCAGGGATCACAACCCCTGAATCCTTCACATGAAGGGCTCTCTTGATCAAAGACTCATAAAGATCCCCAAGTTGGCTCATGATCGCCCCTCCCACACCTAAGAAAAGACAAGAGATCAAAGAAAGCTCAGAAAAAACTAAAAATTTGTACAAAAAAACACATAAAGTGGCGCCTACAATTCCACCGATAGCCCCTTCCACCGTTTTATGGGGGCTCACCAGGGGAGAAAGTTTTTGACGTCCTAAACTTTTTCCAACAAAATAAGCAGCGGTATCTGAAAGCCAGGGAATTAAAAACACCAAAAAAATCCACATGTGCCCCGATTCTAATTCACGCACTTTGGGCCAAAAAGAAAATAAAAAACTAATATAAAAAACACCACTTAAGGTAAACGCAAGTTCTGAAAAAAGCTGGGACAAACGATTTTGGGAAAAATGAGCCAACGTAAGATAAAAAATAAATAAAAGAATAAAAAAAAGGCTCACCCCTTCGTAAAGGAAACTAGCCCGAAAGATAATTAAAGAGGCCAAGCTAAATCCCAAAATAATACCGACCCCTTTTTGAAGCATTTGTTCTGGAAACGCAAAAAGCATCACAAAATATTCCCAAAGCGCCCCAAAACAACACACCAAAGCTAAAAGAGGCGTTCCCCAATTTTTGCCATAAAGAATCAGTGCTAAGATAAGGGCAATGCCGATCACAGCTGTCACAACTCGCCTGGCTAAGGATGCATCCATACTTTAAATCTGGTCTTCGGTTAATCCAAAGCGACGCTCTCTTTTTTGATACTCTAAAAGCGCCTTTAAAAATTCTTCTCGATTAAAATCTGGCCAAAGGGTTTGGGTTACATACATCTCCGTATAGGCCATCTGCCACAGTAAAAAATTACTAATTCGCATTTCTCCACTGGTACGAATCAAAAGATCAGGATCCGGAAGATCTGGCGTATATAAATACTTTGCAAAATGGGCTGAATCAATGGCTTCGGGCTTATATTTTCCTTTTAAAACATCTTGGGAAATCTTTTGAACAGCTCGTATGATTTCTGAACGAGCCCCATACGAAACAGCAAAATTTAAAATCATTTCTTGATTTTGGCTTGAAAGCTCTATGGTTTTTTTAAGTTCTTCTAAAACAGGTTTGGGTAAGCGCTCAATCGTACCGATGGCTCGAAGCTGAATTTTATTTTTAAGAATCGTTTCTCGTTCTTGAATCAAATATTGTTTTAAAAGATCCATGAGGATTTCAACTTCTTGAAGAGGTCTTTGCCAGTTTTCATCGGAAAAAGCATAGATGGTCAAAACACGAATTCCCAGCTCTTTGGCAAACGTCACAATCTCTTTCACATTGGCGGTGCCCTTCACATGGCCAAACGTACGCTCCTGACCTTGTTGCTTGGCCCAACGACCGTTGCCGTCTGGAATAATGGCCACATGAGAAGGCAGCCTGTCCAAACTCAATGTGCTACTAGACATTTAAAATATCTTTTTCTTTACCTTGCAGGAGGGAATCTACTTTTTGGATCTGTTCATCTGTAAACTTTTGAACTTGGGCCTGAGCTTTTCTTAAATCATCTTCAGGAAGATTTTCATTTTTTAAAGTATCATTGGCATCTCGACGAATATTTCGAATAACCACTTTAGCATCTTCGCCCATTTTTTTAACCAGCTTGACCAATTCTTTTCGACGCTCCTCAGAAAGAGGAGGCAGAGGAATCCGAATTACTTTTCCATCATTGCCGGGCGTTAATCCCAAATCTGAGGCCTGAATTGCTTTTTCAATGGCTGGAATTTGCGTAACATCCCAAGGTTGTACGGTTAAGAGCCTTGCCTCCGGAGCAGAAACCGTGGCCATGTTTTTTAGAGATGTCATCGCACCATAGTAATCCACCATGACTGTATCTAAAAGAGCTGTCGTTGCACGTCCGGTTCTAATTTTAGCAAGATCTCCTTTAAAACTTTCGAGAGATTTTTGCATCTTAGCTTGAATGCTATTGATATCCATGATTTAACTCCCTACTAAAGTTCCAATCACTTCTCCGCACACAACTCTCTTAATATTTCCTTCTTTAGAAAGATTGAAAACAATAATTTGAAGATCATTGTCCATGCACAAAGAAATAGCTGTTGAATCCATCACTTCTAATTTTTTCTGAAGCACTTCAATATAGGTCAGCCGTTTAAACATCTTGGCATCTTTGTTTTTCAAAGGATCTTTGTCGTAGACACCATCCACGCGTGTTGCTTTTAAAATAACATTGGCCCCAATTTCCATCGCTCGAAGGGCTGCGGCGGTATCTGTGGTAAAATAAGGATTTCCTGTACCCGCTGCAAAAATCACAATTCTTTTTTTCTCAAGGTGTCGAATGGCACGTCTTCGAATATACGTTTCGGCAAGCTGATGCATTTCAATGGCTGAGAGAACCCGCGTGTACACCCCTTCTTTTTCTAAAGCATGTTGAAGCGCCAAGCTATTGATCGTCGTAGCCAACATTCCAATATAATCGGCCGACGCTCGATCCATGCCTTTGGAACTGGCTTCTACCCCTCGCCAAATGTTGCCCCCCCCAATGACAATGGCCATCTCAACTCCCAAATCCCAAATTTCTTTAATTTGCCGAGCAATATTCTCTAAAATTTCAGAACTAATCCCACCGGGCTGTCCACCACTTAAGGCTTCGCCACTGAGTTTTAAAAGAATTTTTTGATACTTAGGTTTGAACTTGTCTTTAGATTGAGAAGATTGAGATTGAGGTTTAGAAGCAGGCATAAGAACTATAGTTTTACTTGTTTTGCAACTTCTGCTGCAAAATCTTGGTTTTTCTTTTCGAGTCCTTCCCCCAGTTGAAATCTCACAAATCGGCGAACCGAACAATTTTCTCCAAGTTTTGCAATGAGCTCTTTTAAAAGACCTTCCACTTTTTTATTTTGATCTTTGATAAACGGCTGTTGCAAAAGACATGTTTCTTCATAATACTTTTTAATTTTTCCTTCGACAATTTTATCAATCACGGGAGCTGGCTTTTTGGATTCTGAGGCTTGGTGTTTATAAATCTCTCTTTCTTTGGCCAACACATTCTCCGGCACATCACTTTGGGATATATATAAGGGATTAGAAGCTGCAATATGCATGGCCATATCTTTCACAAAGACTTTAAACGCTTCATTCTTTGCTACAAAGTCTGTCTCACAATTGACTTCCACTAAAACGCCAATTCTTCCCTCCCCATGGATATAGGAATAAACCAGTCCTTCTGAGGTAATACGTCCTGATTTTTTAGAGGCGTCAGAAATCCCCTTTTTTCTTAAAAACTCAATGGCTTTTTCAAAATCTCCGTGGCTTTCTTGAAGGGCGGCTTTGCAGTCCATCATTGGCGCGCCTGTTTTTTCTCTCAATTTTTTAACGGCTTGGGTCAGTGACTCTTGGGTCGGCGACCCTTGGGCAGAAACCATCTCAGGCAGGTTCCTTATCTTCTTCTTCTTTATTTTCCTCGGCCTCGGCTGCTTCGGGTGTTGGCGTTTCTTCATATTTGGTAGGATCCACCGGCACTAACGTTTCTCCCACGCTTAAGACATCGGCAACAGAAACTTTAGTTTCTTCTTCTTCGGCTTGCCCACCCTCTGCTCGAAGTTTTTGTTCGTATTCTCGAACGCCTTCTAAGCATGCAGTGGCGATAATAGAAGAAAAGAGTCGAATAGCTTTAATGGCATCATCATTTCCAGGGATGACATAAGAAATAGTATCTGGATTACAGTTTGTATCCACAACGGCGACAACGGGAATTTTTAGTTTATTGGCCTCTTTAACCGCAATATCTTCTTTTCCTGGATCCAGGATAAATAATGCCCCTGGAAGTTTTTTCATTTCTCGAATGCCACTGAGTCCACTTAAAAGTTTTTGACGTTCTTTTCTTAGGGCCGATACTTCTTTTTTAGGAAGTACATCAAAGAGACCTTTGGCTTCCATATCTTCGATACGCTTTAAACTATTGACCCCCAAGCGAATGGTCTTAAAATTGGTGAGCGTTCCCCCCAGCCAACGATGAGTGACATAAAACATTTTGGCACGTGTCGCTTCATCACTCACAATTTGTTGGGCTTGCTTTTTGGTACCTACAAATAAAATCTTTTGTCCTGCGGCTGTGATCGAACGTACAAAATTACACGCCTCGCGACATAGATCAACGGTCTTTTGAAGATCAATGATGTGGACATCATCTCGCACATCAAAGATGTAGGGCTTCATTTTGGGATTCCAGCGGCCTCGCTGATGTCCAAAATGAACACCTGCTTCTAAAAATTCTTTCATTGATAAGTCTGGCATCGTTTTAAAACCTCAAGCAAATCTTAGGCTTAGTAACATGGG
>JAHFEZ010000023.1:0-2340 GCA_023248265.1 Deltaproteobacteria bacterium | reverse complement strand
AGCACAATTCCATTATCGGTTAAATCGGCTGCTAATTCTGGCTGAGTTTTTTCTAAGGTTTGCCTCACTGCATCGATCACAGCATTTAAAGGCTCTTGAATGGCTTCTCGAATTTCATCCGAATTTACTTCCACCGTAATGGGTGCACCTCCCACAAGATCACGTCCTTTAACACGCACGGTTCTTAATTCATCAAAGGGAGCTGCATTTCCAATGGTGATTTTAATATTTTCAGCTGTTCGTTCACCGATCAAAAGATTATATTGTTTGCGCATATATTGAATGATAGCCTCGTCAAATTTATCTCCAGCTACTCGAATGGATTTGCTACACACAATTCCACCTAAAGAAATCACGGCCACTTCTGTAGTCCCGCCGCCAATGTCCACAACCATACTTCCCGTAGGCTCTGTCACAGGAAGGCCGGCTCCAATCGCAGCTGCCATGGGCTCTTCAATTAAATAGACTTCGCGGCAACCTGCAGCCTCGGCTGCTTCCTTGACTGCGCGACGCTCGACTTGAGTAATCCCGTAGGGGACACAAATCACAATTCTGGGACGTAAAAAAGATTTTTTGGGCACCGCCTGATTAATAAAGTATTTAAGCATGGCTTGGGTCACTTCAAAATCAGCAATGACCCCTTCTTTCATAGGACGAATGGCTGTAATACTTCCAGGCGTACGGCCCAGCATGCGTTTGGCTTCTTTTCCAACCGCCAAAACCCTCATCCCCCCATGTGGATTTTTCTGAACCGCTACCACAGAGGGTTCATTTAAAACAATCCCCTTATCTTTCATAAAAACCAGGGTATTGGCCGTGCCTAAATCAATGGCAAGATCGTTGGAAAATTGACTGATAATGCTCTCCAGAAACATAACCTGGGCAATTTACCATGGTGAGTATCCATTTACAAGTGAAAAGTCTTGAAAGTTATTTCAATTCTCAACAAACTGCATACTGCTACCAATAACATTAAATTGTGAGCATTGTTCAGCGAAGCTGGGAGTGACTGAAGACAGCCCATAAGTTCCCAATGAGTATGAACCATGCTTAACTTCAACAGAGGATGGCGTTTGTCCTTTTACAAATGTAAAAGTGGTAAGATTAGAATTTTTTTGTGCCCCTACTTGAGGAGGATAATAAATAAAGGAATTAGTACTTTGCGATGCATATCCAGGAATAGAGTAAATGATGTTAGAAAAATTTCCGTCAGGATTTGGAAAATTTCTATCTATTGAAGCTGTTGTTCTAAATTCATAGACCCTCTGATCTAGCTCTCTGGTCTTTTCTTCGTTTAAAATATAAGCGGGGCCTCCCCTCTGGGGATTTGGATCATACCAGCCCTGATACCGTACACATAACCCCACATCAAAAGAAATTGTAACCCCCTGTTTTACAGGAGGAGGTGGGGGCGGTGGTGGAGGAAGTAGTGGCGGTGGCTCGGGTGGTGGAGGCGTTGAAGTTTTGGTTATGTTAATGACGTGTATCTTATCCCCATCTTCATTCTTTGGATCATAATCTTGCCAAAGGGTGGAGCCATACATAGCATTCTGATTAATACCCTTCTGAATGAGATGAGGTTTTGTTCGAGGATCATCGTCCAAAAAAGCTTCTCTTCTATCTTTTCCCTTAAACTGCAACGGAAGGGTCTTCATATTTTTATCAAGAGTGATGGACTGATCAAATGTGTAGAGCATAGTTCCAAATTGTAGTGATTGCTGAGCCGAGGGATGTGTTTCTTTCCCTTGTATGATCATAGTAAGATCTTTTTCTATGATTCCTGCTGTCACAACTTCAAATCTCAAAGGAAGAACTCTTCCTTGATCCTCATCACTGATAACCAAATTATTTAAAACTAAATTCAAATTTCGACTATGTAGCCTCGGAAAGAGATTGTCTTCGATTCTTGCATCATAAATAACTTGATCGGTATCTTTAGATACTTTTACAGATTTAACATAGGGAAAAACATCCAGAGCCCCTCCAACACGGACTACTTTCTCCCCAAACTCTGTTGGATTGATAGCTGCCACATACACATCCGTAGAAGAAGAAACAGAGATCTCACCAATTCCATTTTCTGGCTCCACCACACGTACATTTCCAATGTCATCGATAGCAATAATTTTGAATAAGAGAGTCCCACCAAACAACTCCTGACAAGAAATATATAAAATGGCGGTTTCGGCTCCAGACTCTCCCTCTCCTACCACTCCACGCACGCCCTCCAATTTAAAGTAAAGGGCAGCACGGGGCTTAAGGAGAAACTTCTCTTTAAGGGAAAGACCATCTGATTGATATTTTATAAAATGACTGTCATGATTGAGACTTTCAATGCTT
>JAHFEZ010000022.1 GCA_023248265.1 Deltaproteobacteria bacterium | reverse complement strand
CAAATTAAAGTTTTTTTCCTGTCTCCCGATACGTAGGGCAGTGGTGGCAGTCATAAGAAATGTAATTTCTATAAGATTAAAGGAGATAATCACATGAAGATCTATTCGTATATTATTGTTTTAACCGTATTGGTCATGACACTGGGGTGTTCTAGCAAAAAAAATCCTTTTGAAAATAAACCAGTAGCTGAAGTTAACCCAATTTTTACCCAAGCAGTTGCAGAAATCCAACAAGATAAAGGGAGCCCTCAAGAAAAAGCAGAAAAATTTGCTTTGTTGGGTCAGGCAGCTTTAGAATCTCCCAGAGCTGCACATTTGGCTATCCAAGCGCTTGAGGAAGCCTTAAAGTTGGATACAACTAATGCTAAAGCCAATTTTTATTCTGCGCTTTTGTTGCCTGTCTTAAGTTTAAAAGGAATTTCTGTTCTAATGTCAGAAATTCTTACTCCAACGTATACGCAAGAAATAGTAACCTCCATTTTGAAAGGCATCCGCGAGAGTGAGGCTCGTTCCTTTGTTTCAGATTTCCTTAAAGATGAAAAAGCAGGAACGGTTTTTAAAACTCCTTCAGAATTACAACAGTTTATCACGGCTCAATTTTTACCTACCCTGGAAGAATCTCAACGCCGCTTAGATATTGTTTCTAAACAGTCTGATTTTAAGGTGACATTTAATTATGGGAATTGGGGACACAAAAAAATCCAAATTTTTAATCCTACGATTATCTTAGATCAGGTGGAGGTTCACAGTGCCAAAATGGCCATGAAAGGGTGTTCCGTTTGGGCTAAAATTGTTGCCTCTTACAATTTGGATGATGCCTTGGCGCTTCGAGACAAATATCTTGCCAAAGATAGAGCCGGTCGAAAACAGCTTACTTTCAAAGACGTTGTAGAAGATATTAAGCAATATCCTAAACTTCTCACCCTCCATTCAAATGGTGCAGAGCTGTTAAAGAGTGCGCGGGAAGATATTTCGGCAACAGCAGAGGGAATGAAAATTATAGCTAACATGCTTGGAACCAATAAGAGCGAACGAGAAGGAAAGCTCATCCCAGCATTTGGTGAATATGGACAGTATGCTGGGTGTCGAATTGGCTCATGTCTGGTTAATGATATTTTATCGGGTCCTTTTGCAGTTCCTATTGGAAAAAATAGGAAATATGAAAATAAAGAGTTTAGAGAAAGAACGGTGCTGCTGGATGGGACGGTCATTTTTCATCAGCCTATTTCAGACTTGAAATCTTTATTGCCAACTGAATTTGATGTTTCTGGAAAATGGGCAAAATTATTCCCAGATGTTAAATTCGGTGGGATTGTACCCAATGGAGATTTCTTAAGTACCTATTGTTCTATGGATGACAAAGCTAAAAACTTTGATTTTCCTGTGGTGTGTCCAGAAGCTACGCAGAAAAAAACGAATTAGAGGTACCCATTAAAGTTTTTTGGGCAGGGCCAGCGGGGCAGACAGTCGACCACTGATCATAAGAGAGTAGAAGCCTTGGGTATCTAGCGCATTGGCAATGAAAGGCAAAAAGAGCTGAAATTCTTTCTTCATCTTGTCCGAGAGTTTAAATTTAACCATAAGATTTAATTTACTATTGTTGATATTTCGGGGATCTAGCTGAATATCTCCGGAAGCATTGGCTTGCAGGTCTTCTTTATCCCCGCCGATATCTATTTTTTCAACGACCAGGCGTTCATTTTTGAGAGTGCCTCGAACCAGCATTTTAGATAAAGAAATTTGAGGAAGATTCATGTTCAAGACATTCATTTGGGCAAGACCCAACTTTTGAATGCGTAAATCAATATTTCCATCGAACCCTTTCATTTGGGCAAGATCGCCCTCCACCTTAAAGCGTCCCTGTAAGATTCCTTGAAGATCTAAGGGGAGTATCCCTTTTAAATCTTTTTCTAAATTGATCGAATCAAATTCTAAATTAATGTCTTGGATTTTTCCTTTTTGATGGAGGTATCCCGAAAGGTTCCCTTCTGTGAATCCAACTTCAAAATTCATTTTTGGACGAAATAAAAGCAAAGAAAATAAAGAAGGAGAAATCTTTAAATGGTTAAGATGAATTTGGGGAATATTTAAAGTACGATGACTGAGCTCTACGCCTTGAAATACAAATCCCAATGTCCAGGTGGTCTTGACTTCTGCGGCATCTAATTTAAGCCCTGTTTTTTGTTCCACTTGAGCAAAAATCTTATCTTTGAGTTTATCGTAGGGGAAATTAAGATACGTAAAGAAGATAAAAACAAAAAACCCAAAGAAAATATATCCTAAAATTCGTGCTATTTTTTGTGTCTTCATTCTTTTGGCTTATACGCAGACACTTTAAAAGTTACATTTAAATATTGTGGGTTATCAAATCTGGGTTTTACTCGAATTTCTTTTAAAAGAAGCGTGTTGGGAGAAGTTTCAATTTTATAAAAATATTCAACCAATTGTCTCAAGGTGACGCGAGCCAATTGAACGGTGGCTTCAGTTTCAACAAAATATTCTCCTGGAGGCAACTGTTTGGGACTGATGGATTCAATAGATTCGCGGCCAATTTGAGAAGATTGAGCCAGTTGTTCTAATGAAGAAAGTAGAGAAAAGTCAGCCCCTAGTTTTTTGGCTTCTCGTTCTAAGATCTTTAAAGCGGTGGTTTGTTCTTGAAATTGTTCTTCGTAGCGAGAGAGTTCTTTAAGATTTAAATTTTGTGCTTCAATTTGCTCTTTGAGGCCTTCTACTTTCATATGTCCCCAGGCAACCAAGAAGAGTAAAAATAAAACTCCCCCAATGATCGAAGCTGTGTGAGCAATATTTTTTTGGTCGGGAGGAAGCCCATCGTACCAAAGAAACAAAGGAGCTAAGAATCTATTTTCTCTTAGTTTCGAAAGATTTAATTTTTCTTTGAGAATTTCAAGCCATTTTTTCATAGATTAAGAAGTCTTCCCTTTCTTAATATCAAATGTAATGGTGAAATCTTTATTTTGTCCATCTGAAGCTGTTGAGATTTCTCCTTTAGTGACTTTGGTGAATTGAGGATGATTTCTGAAGCTTTTTTCAATGTTATCGATAGAATTAAAAGAATCAGAAATAGCTTTAATTTTTATTTTTCCATCTACATACGAAAATTCACGAACATCAAAAAGTGTTTGTTTTGGAACTAAAGAAGAAAGTTCTTGAAGCACTTGAAGCGCTGTTAACGTTTCTCCTTTATTTCCACCCAAGGCTTCAATTTTTTCTTTTTGTTCTTTGGCTTTTTTAGAAAGATAGCTTCTTAGCTGTGTGGCGTTTTCAAGTAAGGCTTCTGGAATTTTAATGGGAAACCTCTTGGTCGACTCTAGCATTTGCACATGGATATTTTTGAGTGTCGAGTGAAGAATAAAATAATTTCCAATGATGTTCATAAAAAGAATGGCTAAAACAAGACTGCCCATACCCAAAAAATAGCGAACTTCTTTGCCCAGGGGCCCTCGTTTATATTTTGAAAATTCTTCTTTTCTAAAATTAAATTGCTCTCCGTAACTTTTTCCAATGAGGCCCACGGCCAGAGACAAAGCGCCAGAAGCTTTTGCATTGTTTTCATCGTTGTCTGCGATGTTGCTGGCGCCATAGCTAGAAAGACATTTTAAAAACTCTACTTCCATATGAAGTTCTTGAGATAAATAAGCAGGTAAGTTTCTTAAAAGAGATGTGCCTCCTGTGATATAGAGTTTTCGAACTATCCCTTTTCCTTTCGAACGTACCGATTGAAAGGTTTGGGCCAGTTGATTGATTAAGGGATCTAGCGCTTTTTTAATACAATCAGAAAATTTGACTTGATCCTTGGAAACATTAGATGAGTCGGTGAGTACGAATCCATTGTCAATTTTAGCCCGCTCAGCATCTTCTAAAGAAAGATGATAGGTTTCTTGGATAGCGATGGTCAGGGCTTGCCCTCCCATAGAAATCGAACGCACCTGGCTTATTTTGCCATCTTCGATAATACATATGGATGTTTGGTGATGTCCGATATTTATGATGGCATAGGCTGTTTCAGATGCTTGCCATGCAGAAGAGGTGGTTAGATTATACAAGGCGATGGCATCGGACGTTAAAAGATCTGGGGAAAGGTCTGCTTGTGGAAATAAATCCAATCTCTCTTTAATGATATCTTTAGGGGCAATCAAAATTAAAAGCTGAGCACTCTTGTCATCGGATTTATTTTGGGATTTATTTGGGGATTTGTTTTGGGTAGAAATAACTTGGTAATCAAAGACAATGTCCGTGAGAGCAAATGGAATGTGTTCTTCCAGCTCAAAGGGAAGTGTTTGTTTTATTTTTACTTTGTCCGTAAAAGGTAGGGTGATTTGTTTTGAAGAAACATAAAGTCCTGAAAGAGAAGCCACCAATTTAAAAGGAAGAGCTAGCCCACTTCTTAAAAAAAGATTTTCGATGGTTTGTCGAACTTGCTCTGCTGTGGGGGGATTTAAAGAGAGAGGGTATTTCTCTTCAAAAAAATCAATCAGCTCAAGCTGTCTAAGTCCAAATTCAACTTCAATGGCCTTAACAGAAGTACTTCCAATGTCGAGTCCGATGACGCGCATGGTTTTTTCAGAGGTTCCTTAATTTAAATTCCAGTACGTTATTTGAGGGGAGCCATCGCTCGAGAGTTTTGAAAGATTAACGACTGCTCGAATGGTTTGCATAGCTCCTCCCACTTCTGCTTTTGATTCTAAAGAAAAGACATTGGTGCTGGTTGTCAGACGAACTTTTGGATTTTTATTAAAATCTGCACTTTTTAAAAGGGTATTTTTACAAAATTCCTCAAATTCTTGAGGTGTTTTAAACCCACCCGTTTTTTGGCGGTGTTCATTTATTTTTTGAACATCTTCTGCCGTAAGTTCCGGACTAATCGTTAAAAGCATAATAATATCCGCTGTGTTCACATTGACTCCCTCTGTAGGATACACGGTTACGTAGGGTAGAAGCAAGTTAAAGATGGTATCATCGCTAAATCCTTCAATCAGGCCCAGCTCAGAAACAGTATCCATAGGGGCATTTTTGGATCGATAGGGTGTGGGCAGGCGGCTATAGGCGCTATCTTCATCTCCTCCGCCCACGCGGCCAGTGTCTTTATCAATCCAATCGACGATATTATTAATGAGGTCTGTAAATTGAAGATCCTTATATTTTTGAAGGAATTCTTCATCGGTAGATTTTTTGTGTTCGAAAATACTATCCAATTGTTGAATGAGAGAAGCTCGATATTGAATATTTTCAAGATCGTTTAAATTAATTTTAGAGCCTTCATCTTGAATGGTAACGTGAATTTTTCCCTCAATTTTGGACTTTTGGGTAAATTCTTCCAGAGCTTTTTCTTTTCCAAAGGTTGCTTTTTTGGTGGCCAGGGGAGGGTAAATAAATCCAAATTGCCAAATTTGATCTAGCATGCTTTCTTGAAATCCAGGGATTTGTCTCACCATGGGATTTTCTTTGAGCGATTTATAAACTTTGAGCTCCAAAAGAGAAAAATAGATTCCTGATTTGGCCAAGGCTTGAGCTTTGAGGGCATTTTGAAAATTTTTAGCAATTCGTAAATTAACTTGAGAATTAAACGTAAACTCAACCATCATAATGGCCAGCATAGAAATAGAGCTGATGACTAAAATTAAAGCCACCCCTTTCTCATTCAAAAATTTTGGCCAAAATTTTGGCAAAAATCTCATGGTGTTTGTCCCTGGCCTTGTCCCTGCCCCTGTCCTTGTCCTTGTCCTGGTTGTTGAGGAGGTTGGATTTCTTCGTTATTGGGATTTGCAACCAGAATTTGAGTTAAATATTCAATTTCTTTTTTATTTTGGAGGATCACCAATTTGATTTCTACGGCTTCAGGAAAACGATCTTCCATATCCTGTTTTGCCGTATCCCATTCCTCCAGCCAGCGGTCTTGTTTTTGAGAGTAGTATTTAAATTGAACTTCTTTTACGTTTTCAATCAGAGTAAAGGGCTCGCCCCCTCTTTCTTTGTCTTCATCAACGATGGGAGATTTTCGACGAGAAAAAGAATACTGACCGCTTTTTTCAGCATCGGAAACTAAAGAATACCCCACTTCGCAAATTTCAGATTCATGGGCATTGTCATAGAGTCTTCGGTTGGAAAGAGAAGTAAAGTTCATTTGATCAGACCGCCCCATAAAATATGTTTTAAACCCACGAGAGCTATCAGGTGTAAAAAAAGTTCCCTGAGATGGTTTTTTAACATGAAAGGCCAGCGCAATATCCCGATTTAAAAAATTCATAGCTGTTCGCACACTGTGGGCCTCATCCCATTCGCGCTCCGCCCTTTTTTTAATGGCCATCCCCCTGGAAATAGCCGTAGCAGTTCCCAGTGCAATAAAAGAAAAAATAGCCATGGCTACGATAATTTCAATGAGCATGAGTCCAGTTTGAGAAAATTTTTTCATAAGGGTAGGGGAGTTTTATAATCAAAAAGGTGTGTGGTTAAAGATATCTTTTTCTCAGATCCGCCTTCTTTCCAAAAAATAGTGACTGTAATTTCTTTGGCAGAATTTTGAATAAACTCTGAAATTTTGGGTAAATAAGCGGCCAGAGGGGAAGGGGGAGCCTCCTCTCCACCCGCAGCGGCTTGAGCCATGTTAGCTAAAAAAGAAAGGTCGTATTTAAAATCTTGTGAGGTTTCCTCCCAGCGATAGGCGCTCTGGGCACCCTCAAATTTTCCTTCTTCTTTTTCAGGAATTTCTGAAAGAGTTTTTCCTTTGTATTTTAAAATCATTTCTGAAAGTTTTTCTTGAGCCAGAAGAGTAGCCATGGTCATTCGTTTGGAGTGCGCACTGTTTCGAAGGCTCATGTTTTGGGCATCGACCAATACCAAATAGCAGATGACAAAAATAGCCATCGCAATGAGTACTTCAACCAGCGTTAACCCGTTATGGTTTAGCTTCGATATCATAGGGATAAATTTTAGCGAGTCCTGTTAAAGGTTGAACGACAATCGTATAAATGTCACCGGTTTCGCTTTCCAATCGAATACGTGTTTGTTCGGCATACCCACTGGGGAAAAAATGGGTATAGGCATGACCTTCGGTTATCGGTTCTTTAGAAATTTCTGTTTTAATGTCTTTAAATTTGATTCGTTTTTGAAGTTGGACAGGTTTTTTTAAAAGTTCTTTATCTTCTGTAAATTTAGGCCCTGTTTTTTTTTCTTCATCCCATTTGCTTCGGGACTCTTCAGGAGAGGTGAGGCGAACAGCTTCCGATGATTTTTCTACCGAATAGGTTTGGTTGGTCAAGTCGTAATTTAGTCGATAGGTCACATTTTTAATGGCGGCTTGGTTATATAAAAAACGAATGGTGCCAGAAAGCATTCGAGCTTGTTTTTTGAGATTCAGTTTTAATTTATCTTGGAAACGGGGGATGGCTATCACGGTAAAAATGGCAATGATGGCCATCGCCACCAGTATTTCAATCAGCGTAATTCCCTTTTCAGGATGTTGAAAAAGTCTCATCTGCATCGTTGCTAGAGATCGTCGCTTGAGATGTCTGCACCTTTTCCCGTGCCCCCCTCTTTTTTGTCGGGGCCATAAGAAATAATGGTATATTTTTCTCCATCTTCACAGATATACACATAGGGAGTTCCCCAGGGATCTTTGGGAACATCTTTTTTCTTTAAGTATCCTTCAGAGGGGTAGTTTTCGGGAATATGCCCAACCGTTGGAGGTTGAATCAGAGCTTGAAGGCCTTGTTCGGTGGTAGGATAAAAATCGTTGTCTGTTTTGTAGAGTTCCATCGCTTGTTCAAAAGATTTGATCTGTGTTTTGGTAGCGTTAATCTTAGCTTTTCCGACATATCCTCCAATTTGAGTAAAGGCAATCGTTGCAAAGATGGCAATGATGGTCATCGTCACAATAATTTCGATGAGCGTAATCCCTCTGGCATTGTTTAAGAATTGTTTCATAAAACTCCTTTCCTATTTAACTGCTTGCAATATTGTTGAGGTTCAAAATAGGCAGCAGTACTGCCATGACTATAATCCCTACGCCTAATCCCATCAATAAAATCATCACAGGCTCTAAGAGTTGGGTTAGGGCTGTGATGGTGGTATTGACTTCGTTATCGTAGGCATCCGAAATTGTATTCAGCATGGGTTCCAATTCTCCCGTTTTTTCTCCAATAGAAATCATGTGAGTGACAATGGCTGGGAATTCTCCGCTTTCTCGCAGAGGCTGAGCAATGGATTGTCCTTCGGTAATATTTTCTTTGGCTTTCACAAGCGCTTCTCGGATGACGACATTATCTACCACATTTTTAACAATATCCATGGCAACCAAAAGAGGGACGCCTCCTTTCAGAAGAGTGGAGAGGGTACTTGTGAATCTTGAGACGGCAATCATCCGTGCCAGCTTGCCAAAAATAGGCAGTCTTAAAAGCAAAACATCACGTTGACGTTTCCCTTTTTCTGTAGACAAAATCTTTCTAACCAGTGAGTAAATTAGAAAAATTCCTAAGGCAACCAGATACCAATAGTAGCGCAGAGCATTACTGATTCCAATTACGATTTGAGTAATAAGGGGTAAAGCTTGGTCCATTTCAGCAAAAATTTGAGTAATTTGGGGGATAACAAAAATAAAAAGAGACGTAATGATAGATGACCCTACCAAAATCATGAGCATGGGATACATCATGGCACCCACAACTTTATTTTTCAGTCGAACCGAAGATTCTGTAAATTCTGAGAGACGTAAAAGAACAGAATCGAGTGTTCCAGCCGTTTCCCCCGCTTTCACCATATTGATATACAGATTTGAAAAAACTTCAGGATATTTTCCCAGGGCGGCCGCCAAAGAAGATCCTTCGTTTACATGCTCTCGTACCTCGGTCATAATAAGTTTTAATCGCTCATTTTCCAGTTGGTCGGAAATGGCCGAAAGGGCTTCCACCAAAGGAATATTGGCTTTGACCAGCGTGGCCAGCTGTCGTGTCATGATAGCCACATCTGTAATTTTGACGCGCTGAAAGAATTTGGTAAAGCGAGTGACCTGGGTGGTTTTTTCTACAGGTGCTTTTTCGATGAGATCAATGGGGAAAATACCTTGCCGGCGAAGTTTGGCGCGAGCAATTTTTAAATTGTCGCCATCAATTTTTCCTTTGACGTTTTTGCCACCATTGTCTAACCCTTTGTAATCAAACACAGGCATATGGTTTAAATTTCAACTTGAGTGGCTCTTAAAATCTCCTCAATGGTTGTAACACCCGTTAAGACTTTGGAGATGCCATCCTCCCGAATGGTTTTCATACCTTTTTGAATCGCCCTCTTTTTAAGTGTTGTGGAATCTCCTCCCCCAAGAATCATTTGGCGAATTTCATCATCGACAATAAAAAGTTCTTTAATGGATGTTCTGCCTGAATATCCGGTCTTCATGCATTTCTCGCATCCTGTGGGATAAGCTGAGTAAATTTTTTTATCCTTGAGCTGTTCCGAAGTGAGTCCCAGTTCTTTGAGTTCTTGAGGAGAAGGCGTGTATTCTTCTTTGCAAAATTTACAAACGCGTCGCACCAGCCGTTGACCTATCACTCCCAAAATAGAAGACGATACCAAAAAAGGTTCCACCCCCATGTCCACCAATCGAGTAATAGCTCCTGGAGCATCGTTGGTGTGGAGGGTGGAGAGTACCAAATGGCCGGTCAAAGAGGCTTGAATGGAAATTTCTGCGGTTTCTAAATCTCGAATTTCTCCCACCATCACTACATCGGGATCTTGTCTGAGAATGGCTCTCAAACCTGCGGCAAACGTTAAGCTAATTTTTGGGTTAACGGGGATTTGTCCAACTCCTTTGAGTTGAAGTTCAACGGGATCTTCGACTGTTAAAATATTGATTTCAACAGAATTGAGTCGGGAAATGCACGCATAGAGTGTAGATGTTTTTCCACTTCCTGTGGGGCCTGTGACAAGAATAATGCCATATTGTTTGTGAATGAGCTGATCTAAGGCTTCATAGATTTCTCCATCAAAGCCTAAGTCTTTTAAATTTAAGATGACATTGCTTTTGTCTTGCAGCCTAAGCACAATTCTCTCGCCGTGGGAAATGGGAACCGTAGACATCCGGATATCAATGTCTTTTCCCGCAATTTTAATTTTAATTCGGCCATCCTGCGGAAGTCTTTTTTCTGCAATATTTAAATCAGCCATGACCTTGATACGAGAGGTAATACTATTTTGAAAAGCTTTCGGGGGTTTATAGACATCATAGAGAATTCCGTCGATACGATAGCGCACTACGACTTCTCTTTCTTGAGGTTCAATGTGAATGTCGCTGGCCCTTTCTTTGACGGCACGAAAAAGTAAGGAGTTGACCAATCGAATAATGGGGGCTTCATCGCTCGCATCCAAAAGATCTTCGGGTTCCTCCAATTCATAAGAAAGATCCATGGTCTCTTCACCAATTTCTGCAATGGTTTTTTGCTCTTTTTTTTCATAGACGCGATTAATCGCATCTTTAATTTTAATGGGGCTTGCAATGACCGGCTGAATGGGGCTTCGTAAAATAATTCTTAAATCATCCAGAACAGATTGTTCCAAAGGATTTGCAATGGCCACAATGACACGATTGGCTTCTCGAACAATGGGAATAATTTCGTTATCGCGAGCATAGTTGATCGGAATTTTATCGATGAGGATGGGGTCTATGTCATCTCCTGGAATTTCTTGATAAAAGGGAAGGCCCAGCTGAACGCTCAGTGCCTTTTGAATTTGTTCTGGGGGAAGATATCCTTTCTCAATGAGGATATCTCCTAACTTTCCTCCTTTTTCTCTCTGAATCAGTAGCGCATCTTCAAGTTGTTTTTCGGTGAGGGAGGTGTGTTTGAGTAAAATTTCTCCTAATTTTGGTTTTTTAGAAGGCACGAATTTTTAATCCCCTTTATTTTCTTGCATTTTATTATCTTGTTTGGGTGGATTTAAATTATCCAAATAGGTTGTTTTTTTGTCATGAGTGTCTGGATAATTTTTATCCATAAACTCCTGGCGTTCTTTAATTTTTTGGTCAAATAATTTTCTAAAATCTCCATATTGTTTAATAATCGTCGGTGTCAGAAGGAGCAAGAGATTGGTTTTAACGGTTTCTTTGTTGGTGCTTTTGAAAAGCCACCCTAAGATAGGAATATCTCCCAACAGAGGCACTTTACTCGTGGTTTCATTGACGTTGTCTCTCAAAAGTCCGCCAATGACAACCGTGTCTTGGTCTTTGACCAAAACCGTTGTCTTCATCGCACGTTTTGTCGATACAAAGCTTTGGCTTTCAAGAGCCGAAGGAGGTTTGGCATTGGAAATGGCTTCAATAGATTGATCTAA
Source organism: Deltaproteobacteria bacterium (assembly GCA_023248265.1). GTDB lineage: Bacteria > Bdellovibrionota > JACOXK01 > 2-02-FULL-40-11 > 2-02-FULL-40-11 > JACPST01. The sequence continues at coordinate 5,851 of JAHFEZ010000022.1, read as the reverse complement.
GGCCAGGCGTACCAAGTCTGAGACTTCATTAATTTGAGGTTTGATTTTGAGTTTTAGCCCAATATCTTCTCTTGAAATATTGGTTTGAATGACCCCTGTGCTGGTTGTCGAAGCTCCAGAACTTGTTGGAATTTTTTCTGAAACTTGAATTTCTGATTCTTCATTGTCCAAAGCTAAAATTTGAGGTGCGGATAAAAGATTGGCATTCGAGTCACTGGCTAAAGCACGAATGAGGGCTGTGGCATTGGGGATATTAACCCCTGTACCATTGGGGAGTGTAACACGTGTGGAGCCTCGCGTGACAAACCCTAAGACCCCACTTCCAGTCGGGGTGAGAAACTTGGTGGGATCTAAAACAATATCCATGGTACTGGGCGTAGTTCCAGAAAAGCCTCCCACAAGACCATTTCTAAAGCCTGGAGCGGGGACGCCTGCGGTATACGAAATTCCAAGCGTTTTAGATTTTGAGACGGCGACTTCCAGAATATAAGCTTCGACATAGACTTGCTTTCGAGGAATATCGAGTTTTTGAATCACAGATTTTAAGGTCTGAAAATCTTGCAGCGAAGCTGTGATCACAAGGGAATTGGTTTCTTTGTCTCCCGTCAATTTAATTTCACCCTCAAAGTCAACCGGACTACCTTGAGGAGGCATCCCAGGCATAAAACTTGTGGGAGGTCTGGCGCCTCCGCGTCCGCCGATGACGTTATTTAAAGTTTGAGCAATTTTTTCTGCCTCAGAATTTTGGAGGTAATAGACATGAATTTTTCCACCTCCGCCCACGGGAGTATCGAGTTTGGAAATGAGCTCTTTAATTTTTTCAATGCCTTGAGAGTTTGCTTTGATAATGAGGGAGTTACTTCGGGGATCTGGAATAATTTTTGAAATAGATTCTCCGCCGCCTCCTTCGGAGGGTGCGCCAAACGGCGGTGGGGAAAAACGACTACCCATAGAACTGCGCTTATCGTCGCGATAAAAATTATTGATTTGATCAGCAATATCCTTAGCAGAAGCATATTTAATTTTAAGAACCACAAGTTGTTCTTCAAATCCTTTGATATCTAAGTGCGTCACAATTTCAACAATGTGATTAATATTTGCGCCAGTATCTGTGATAATCAAACTATTGGTGGGTCCATAGGCGACCAGAGATCTAGGATTTACAATGCCTTGAAGAGCTCGTTGGATATCTTCCGCATTAATGTATTTGAGGTGATAAATGCGGGTAATATAACCATCGCTGCTGGGAGCATATTCTCCGGAATACGTGTGAAGGCTCATTTTGGTTGCTTCGGTAATGGCAACGATTTTTAAAAATTTTCCGACGGGAACAACGGTGAGATCATTCATTGCTAAAGCAGAAAGAAACGCACGATACGCTTCTTCAATCGTCACATCTTCTTGGGAAATAATGGTAATTTTTTTGCGTCCTAAGTCATCTTTGACAATGAAACTTTTTCCTGTGAGTTTGCTAATACTTTTAGTCACGGCTTCTAACGTTTCATCTCGGAAATTAATACTGGTCACTTTGGGGGCTGTTTTTACGCCTTCAGGCACTTTTTCTTCGATGAGGATTTCTTGTGCTTTTTCAGTCGGGTCAGCGACCCTTTTTTCAACCTGAGCATAGATAGAGGAGGAGAGAAGAAGTAGTGATACTGCAATCCATTTTTTTATTTTCATAAGTCCCCCTTTATTTTCCTGTTATTTACCCTTTTATTTAATTGTATAGTTATTACTCATCAGCTGCCCGTTTCGATCCATATCCAACGAAATATCCGATGCACTTGAAATGGCCCCATAAAATTCCAATGCTTTGGCGGGGCTGTCTAACTCAATGCCATTGACACGCAAAATGACATCTCCATTGTGAATGCCTAGCTTTTCATAAATAGATCCTGGCCGAATTGAAAAAATCCGAAATCCTTTAATCTTTCCATCTACAATATTCGGTACAGCGCGTGCTTGGGTTAAAATTTCATTCGGATTGGACAAAGAAGATTCCAGCGCTCCTCGATCAATGACGAATCGTCCCTCTCCTGCTTGGCGAATGCCCGTTCCCAGATCCATGCCTGGTTCCCCTCTAGCACCGCTTGAAAATTCTTTGCCTTCTTCTTGAATTGCAACAAATTCAAACATGCCTGTTTCAATATTTTGAAAATAAACTTTGAGAGGCTCCACTTTGAAAACTTTTGCTTTTTTGTTAATGATGTCCCCCACCTGATAGGACTCGGTTTGATTCATCCCTTTGTCTTTGATCGCAGCAACGGATCGCTTAGGATCTGAAAGAATGATGGTGCCTACAAGCTCTAAGGGTAAAGAAGTGGGAACAGCGCCTGCTTCATCAAGCCCAGCACCTTTGGCTCGCTCCGTCATAAAAACATCTTCTTCTTTGGCATTGGGATTAAAAATATTTCTTTTGGTGATCACATTGAGTTGCTCTTTGGTGGGGTATGTAATTTTAGGCGTTGTTGGAAAGGGTTGAGTTATATGCGTAGCTTCTTTTTTTGTGGGGCCTTGAATCTTTTGATCTAAGAAATTGACCAGGGTGTTTGAAGCACTCTTAGCCACTAGAAAAATGATGAAAAGATGAATGACCCAGGCATATTTTTGGATGGTAGTAAAATCCCATGAAATATGACTTAAACGATCTAGAAAAAGACGAAAGTCTATTTTTGGAGCCATGTGTAGGTTTTTTAAAATTATAACGTTAAATCAAAGGGTTAGCAAGGGAAAAGGGTCAATTCCTTTCAATCTCTGGGGAATCTTAAGGCACGGTTATTGACCGTGTCTGCAATCCAAAATGTAGAGCCATTGGAAAAGACTCCGGTAGGGCCAGAAAGAGTATTTCCTTCGGGTTTACCCCCTCGATTGGGAGAAGATTGGTCAAAGGCTGCCTGGCCTAAGACCCGATTGGCGGCTGCGCCATTGGAGCCCGGGATAGTATCATAAATAAGAACGCGATTATTGTTTTTATCTGCAATGAGCAGATCATTGTCTCCACTGGCATGGATGTCTGTGGGGCCAGAGAGGGTGGAATTTGAAATCCCAGAGCCACCTGTGGTCATAGATGTTTGTCCAATGACAACATGAGCGCTGGCTCCTGTGGTATTAGAATCAGGATTTGTTTTAGGAATAAAATTATAAATTAAAACTCGATTGTTTTTTGTATCGCAAACCAAAAATCGGTCAGAAGTTGCATAGACACCTGTAGGATTTTTGAGAGTGTCTGCGGCTACTGAAGAAGGGGGGGCTCCTCCGTTATTAAAAACGCTTTTCCCAACCACCGCAAAGGCTGTAGCGTCCGTATTTAAACTGTCATAAACCAGAACTCTGTTATTTTCCGTATCTGCTATAAAAAGTTTACTTCCGTTATAAAAAACATCTGTTGGAGCATTGAGTGTCTGGGCGCTGGGAGTGCCATTTCTGTTTGCTGCGCCATGTGTCATATCTGCTTGTCCGATCACGCTGGAAGCACTGGCCCCATTAGAAGTTGGAACAGAGTTATAAATTAAAATACGATGGTTGCCTTTGTCTGCGATAAAAAGCTTTCCTCCATTTACATGAACAGAGGTGGGTTGAGAAAGAGTATTATTGGCAATGGCGCCCCCTCTATTTTCTGAATTACTGGTCATATCGGCCTGTCCAACCACCACATCGGCCGCTTGTTTATTGGACGAAGGATTAGAATTCCAGATCAAGACACGGTTGTTATTGGTATCTGCAATATAGAGTTTTGTGCCATCAAAAAAGACACTTTGGGGACCCGACAAAGAACTGGCGGAAGCGCTGCTGCCTGCGTTATTGGAGACAGTGAGAAAATCGGTCTGGCCCAACACAAGATCGGCCGAATCCACCACATCTGTGGCTGTCCCAAAAACACAACTTATATGAGTTAAAAAAAGAAAAATGAGAAAAGGATTAAAATACGCCTTCATGATGACTCACTAACTCTTTAATGATACCAGAGGGGTTCTTTATTTGCAATTTTTGAGCGCATAACTGGTTTAAGCTATTTTTTTGTTGGTTTTGAAGAGTATTTGATCCAGCGGCCCTTTTTATCTCTTGTCCAAAGGTGTTCTTTTTTTTCTTCTGTTAAGGCCTGTTTTAGTTCGGACATGAGCTCTGGATTTTCTTGAATTTCCATTGTTTCAAGATATATTTCATATATTTCTGTTGGTAATAAAACGCATTTTGGTTCTCCATCTTTGGTTAAAATATAAGATTCTCCCGTCTCATTCATGGTTCGCACCAACGCCAAGAGTTGCGCTTTTGCTTTACTGATAGGTATAAATTTACTTTTTATCATGACTAATGCCCTCCATAGATTTTCTTTCTGTGTTCAATTAAGAGTACTAAAACTTCTATTTCTGTTTTATGAATCTTGTAAAGAATTCTAAAGGTAGATACTCTTTCAGACCAAATGCCCTTAAGTTCCCCAATGAGGGGTTTCCCTGTATGAGGGTTTTTAGAAATTCGTTCAAGACCTTTATCGATTTGATGTTTAAGTTTTCCAGAAATAAGTTCATATTGCTTTCGTGCCTTATCTGTATAAATAATCTTATACACGTAACCATTATAATGGTTACGTGTGTAAGAATCAAATCAAATTTTTGCAGTCCTAAAAACAAATTAACCCCCTTTTGGCTGCTGAACTTGTCATGTTTGGCCACTTTTGATGAAATTTGGGAAATCGTTCGTTTAAGTTTAAAATTTCACGTTTTAAAATAGCATAACTTATTGATATTATTAACTTATTTTAATTAACAAATTTGACTTATTTTGTGGTTTTGGTAGAGTAACTTTAACTTTTTTAAAGGAGGTTTTTGTGAATGAGTTGGTGAAATTAAAAGATAGTCAATTATTGGAAAAATTTTCGGTCTTGGTCAGCCAAGAACGAGAAATTGTTTCTGAAGTCATTCTTCATTTGTCTGAGATAGATCGCAGAAAACTTTACGCCCAAGAGGGCTATTCGTCCTTGTTTAGTTATTGTGTAGAAAAATATCATTATTCTGAATCTGAAGTTTTTTTAAGAATTCAAGCCTCAAGGCTTTCTCAAAACTTTCCTGAAGTTTTAAAACTTTTGAGAGAAGGCAAATTAACTTTGACAACACTTAAGATGATTTCCCCTTATCTGACTCAAGAAAATAAAAATGTAGTTTTTGAAAAAATCCAACAAAAATCAAAACGAGACATTGAACAGGTATTAGCTGATCTTTTTCCTCAAGAAGAAGAAATCTTAGATAGTATTAGAAACCTACCTATGCCTCAAGAACCAGAATCTGCACAAAATTTAACTCGTTCCGGAACGAGTACTTTGAGTAAAATAAGGGCAAAAGGAGTTGTAAAGCCCATGACCTCTCAAAGAGTAAAAATTGAGCTCAGCGCTTCAGAAAGTTTGGCCAAAAAGATTCAAAGAGCCAAAGAACTGCTCAAACACAAATATCCCGAAGGAAAACTAGAGGATATTTTAAACGAAGCATTGGAACTATTGCTTGAAAAGAAAGACCCTGAGAGAAAGATTCTAAAACGAGAGACAAAAGAGATTCTTCGGGTTAGAAGCCCTCAGCAAAACAGGGAAGCGAGTATCTTTCGGAATAACGTTTCCAGCAACGCCCGATACATTTCCCAAGAAATGAAGCTTCAAGTTTGGAAGAGAGATGAGGGGCAGTGTAGGTATGAAAGCCCAGAGGGAAGAAAATGCCAGGAAAGGGCTGGGTTAGAGCTGGATCATATTGAACCCTTTGCGTTGGGAGGGGAATCTTCAGAAGAAAATCTTCGGCTACTCTGTGCTACGCACAACCAGTGGAGAGCAGAAAAAACTTTTGGAAAGATATTTTCTTTTCCCAAGGTT
>JAHFEZ010000021.1 GCA_023248265.1 Deltaproteobacteria bacterium | reverse complement strand
TAACCTATCTTTATTTTCACTTTGGAACTCTGCTCTCTTTTGAAAAAATATTTTATGGAATTGGCCCCATAGTCATAGCCATCATTGCAGATAGCGTTCTTCGTATGTCTCATCCCTATCGAAAAAATTTGAAAGCACTCTTAATCATCTTTCTAAGTTTTGGGCTAAGTTTTGGGTGGATGCACTATTGGAGCTCCTATGAACTTCCCTTAATTTTTTTATGTGGAATCATAAGTCTCCTATGGGAGATCCTTCGTTCTCAACTCAGGATGACGCACTCAAAATTTTATGATCTCTCCCCTCTTATACTTTTGACCCTCTTATGTCTTAAAGCGGGAACTTTGATGTTTGGCGGAGGATTTGCCATCATCCCTCTTCTTGAACACCATTTGGTTACCGTGCATTCGTGGATGAGTCATAAGGAATTTTTAGACGGACTCACCATTGGGCTCATAACTCCAGGCCCTTTTATGACAAGCGTTGTCTTTTATGGATATAAAATAAAAGGATTCTTAGGAGCTTTCAGTGCGCTGAGCGCTGTTTTTCTCCCTTCCTTTCTCTTCATCTTTATTGCGATTCCCTTTATGAAAAAATTTAAAAACTTAAAATTCATTCGATGGTTTGTAGATGGCGCCATTGCCTCTATCATTGGAGGGATTGTGGCTATGCTCATGCCACTAGCAACTTCTTCTCTTAAGGATTTTGTAACCATTAGTTTTTTTGCTATAGGATTTTTACTATTACTTTCTCAAAAAATTCCTTCGTGGGCTTTAATTTTGAGCGGAGGAATCCTAGGCCTGGGATATCAGACATTCCTAAAGTTTTAAAATATCTTTTTGAATATGGATAAGAGATTGTATGCCTTCCCACCCCATGGCAAAGAGCTCATCAAATTTTTCTTTAGAAAAAGGCGTTTTTTCAGCGGTCCCTTGGATCTCAACGACCTTTCCCGAAGCTGTCATCACAAGATTCATATCTACTTCTGCCGCCAAGTCTTCAACATATTCTAAATCAAGACACGTTTCTCCATTGACAATTCCAACACTCACCGCCGCAACACAATCTTTTAAAGGAAGTTCTGAAACCTTGCCTTTTTCTTTTAATTTTCGTAATGCTTGCACTACAGCAACAAATCCCCCGGTAATAGCAGCTGTGCGAGTGCCCCCATCTGCTTGGATCACATCACAGTCGATAAAAAGGGTTCTCTCTCCTAAAAGAGAAAAATCCACAACCGCTCTTAAGGATCGCCCTATAATTCTTTGAATTTCTGATGTTCGCCCTCCCACTTTGAGCCGTTCGCGTCGGGTGCGAGTTGCAGTGGCACGTGGAAGCATGGCATATTCAGCCGTAAGCCATCCGGTCCCTGTTTTTTTCAAAAAAGGAGGGACATCTTCTTCCACGGATGCTGTACAAATAATTTTTGTATTTCCAAATTCTACCAAAACAGAGCCTTCAGGATGGATTAAATAAGGCTGTGTAAATTGAATGACCCTCAGTTCATGATTTGCCCGACCCTTAGGACGCATGCCTTTTACTCCTCATTTGGAGACGAATTTTTCTTCGTTGCTCCGCTTCTTTACATCTCTTTTTTTCTTCTACCGTTTTAGGATTAATTTTAGGGACAGCAATAGGTTTTCCTCTTTCATCAACCGCCACAAATGTAAAATACGCACTCACGGAATGTTTTTTTTCTCCTGTTAGCGCATCTTCTGCATCGACACGCACTCCAATTTCCATGGAAGTATGCGATGTATAGTTTACACTGGCTTTCACAGAAACAATATTCCCTGTTCGAATGGGACACAAAAAACTCACCGTATCCACAGAAGCCGTCACTACAGCTGTTCGACAATGACGAAATCCACAAATGGCTGCAGCAATATCCATCCACTGCATCACTCGGCCTCCAAAAATCGTTCCCAAGGTATTCGTATCTTGGGGCATAACAATCTCTGTCATTTCAACTGCTGACTCTTTAATCGTTTTCATGACTCTTATATTTATCACTCTAGTTTTTAATTGACAAGGACATAAGCTTCTTTAATGATAGGGCCCAATGTCACAGCCACTTACATTTGAGTTCACACATCTTCTCAATCAATTTTCTGACGTACAACTCCACACTCTTTTTAAAAAACGTGAAGTGGTTAAACAAACCATCAAACAAAAAAGACAAGCGGGTGATCTTGGATTTTTGGATCTTCCCTATCAAAAAAATATTTCAGATCTTAAAAAAAATGCTCAAAAAATTAAAAATTCATGTGAAACACTTTTGGTCATTGGAATTGGAGGCTCTTCTTTGGGTGCCAAAGCAGCCATCGAAGCACTGGAAACTCGCTCAAAAACCCAAGTTCTTTTTTTAGAAAATCCAAATCCTGTAACCTTAGAGCGCACTCTGCAAAAAATTAATCTTAAAAAAACAGCTATCAATGTCATTTCTAAATCTGGAGCTACGTTAGAAACCCTCAGTCTTTTTTTTATTGTTTTTGAAAAATTAAGAAAAGCAGTCCCTGAAAAACAGCTGAAAGAAAAAATTTGGATTACAACCGAACTCACAAAAAACCCCTTATATAAGATAGCCCAGGAGTATTCATTCCCGGTATTGCCCATACCACACACTGTTCCAGGCCGTTACTCTGTTTTATCATCCGTTGGGCTATTCCCTCTACTTGTGGCAGGCTTAGATGTGGAAGAACTACTCGCAGGAGCTGCCTTTATAGATCAAAATAGTAGAGACACCTATCTCTATGGCACACTAGCGTATGGCACGCATCAGCTGCTTAAAAAACCCCTCACTGTTTTTTTCCCTTATGATGAACGGTTGAGTCTTTTGGGAGATTGGTTTTGTCAACTATGGGCGGAAAGTTTGGCCAAATCAGAATCATCCGGCCCTACACCTCTGAAAGCCATAGGAGCGATGGATCAACATTCGCTTCTGCAACTTTTTTTACAAGGCCCCAGAGACAAATGGTATACTCTTTTAGCTATCGATACCTATGAAAGCTCTCTTGAAAGTTCTTTGGCCATCCCCCAAACCAAGCTTTTAAAAGAATTTTCCTATTTGGCCAACATCCCTTTAGAAAAAGTTCTTCAAGCAGAGCAAAAAATTACTGAAAAATCTCTCATTCAATTTGAAAATCCTGTTTGTCGAATCACCCTTCCTTCTGTATCCACATATTCTTTGGGCGCTCTTTTTTATCATTTTGAATTGGCTGCTGCGGTAGCAGGCTACCTCTATGAAATCAATCCCTTTGACCAACCTGCGGTAGAACAAGGTAAAATTCTCACGCACAAACTACTCAAGGGTGAAAATTTAGATTTTTGAGCGAGACAAGGTTGGATTTTTAAATCTAGATTAGCTATACTACATCCAGATCATGACTCTTAGAAAAAAAATCCTTATTGGCTTAGGCATTTTTTCCATCGTTCTTCTGATTACAGCCGTTTTGGCACCCTTTTTTATCGACATCAACACATTTAAACCTAAAATTGAAAAAACTCTGAGCGAATATCTCAATGCCAAAGTTGAGATAGGAAAATTAGAGCTTTCTATCCTCAAAGGATTAGGCGCGGATATTCAAGGCATCAAAATTTCTAATCCTCCTGGGTTCCCAGAAGCACCCTTCTTAGAGGTAGAACATGCCAGCATTTACCTGGGGGCTTTGCGTTCTTTATTTGGAAGCCCCAAAGTCACGGTGACTCTGACAAAACCTAAAATCCAAATTTATGAAAATAATCAAAAAGAATTAAGTGTGACAAAACTTCTAAAACCTCAACCCAAACCCAAAGAAACAACACCCCCAAAAGATACTTCTCTCCGAGCCCAATTACCCAAAGGCATGCTGGGCTCTCTCATCATCCGAGGAAAAGCTTTCTTAGAAATTGAAGATGGAGAATTTACTTATTTTCAAGCAGATGGCACCACTTCTAAATTACAAACTATCGATCTTGAAGTGGGGCCTCTCACTGTTTTTGATCCCATCTCCTTAAAACTCAAAGCTTTTTTGGCTCCATTAACTAAAAATAATATGACTGCACAAGGCCCTTTAGACTTTAAATTAAAGATTTCCAATCCCCTCTTTTCCAAAGAAAAAATTACGTTGGAACTCATCAGTCAATTAAACGATTTTCAATGGGTAACCCCTTGGATTAAAAAAAGCCCAGGTCAAAAATTAAATTTAAAGGTGAATGGATCCTATACTCAAAATCAGGTGACCCTTGAAACGATCCTGCTTGAATACCCCCTGGGGGCATTGAATCTAAAAGGAACACTCTCTGATTTAAAAAAGGTGTCATTTAACACACAAGCTACTTTAAGTATCGTCACACAACAGAAAAAAGAACAAAAAGATAACAAGCCATTACCCTATGAATCTGATGTATCACTTGAAGTGAATGCCAAGGGAACTTTTCTGCCTTTTTTAATCGAAGAAGCTAATGGAAAAGTCGATATTAAAAAGCTTTCAGGAGAAATTCCTTCTTTTATAAAGCCTTGGCTAGATAACAAAAAAATACCCCTTTCTGGCCAAGGAAGATTAAAAGGAAATGGCAGCTTTCATATCCAAAACAATAAGCCCTCTCGTATTGAATGCGACACCGCAGAAATAGAATGGTCTCCTTCTAAAGATCAAACCAAAGATCAAACAATGATTGTTAAGCTAAAAGGGACATTTGAAAACAAAGAAGAACCATCGCTAAATCTTTATCTAGCCACCAACACTTTTTCTTCTGATATTTTCAAACCTTACTTAACTGCGCTGCCGCTGAGCTTTAAAGGGAAAATATCGTTGCCTGAGATCTCCATCACGGGTAATCCCCAAGACCTCTCAAAATTAAATATCTCTGGGAAAATTTTAGCTCAAGAAGGCACATTAGAACTCACACCCAAGCTTTTAAAAGGGACGCCCTGGGCACTCACAGGCCCTATGGTTTTTTCAACAGAAGCTCTTTTTGAGATTTCTCAAAAACAATTACTCTCGCTAGAGCTATCCACACATGCCGACTTAACAGCCACCACCCTGCAATTTGAAAAACAATTTTTAAAACCCCCCCATATTAAATGCCTCTTAGATCTTCAAGCCGATCTTAAAAAAGATGTTTTTTCCATCTCAAAGCTAAGTTTTATTTTTCATAACCTCTCAACCACTCTTCAGGGTAGCCTATCTCCTTTTTCTTCAGATACAAAATTTTGTCAATTTACGCTCAATACAGACCCTTTTTCTCTGTCGGAATGGAACCAATTCTTTCCAACCATTCAAAATAAATTCAATGGGGAAGCGGAAATTAAAAATTTAAGACTTTCTTTTCCGGTCAAAAACCCAAAAGATTTTTCTTTTTCTGGTATTTTTAATCTCAATCAAGTCACTGGAGAAATCCCAGAAAAGCTCCTTCAAACCCAAGCCTTTCAAATGCAAGGCCCTTTTTTACTAAATTTAAAAAGTGATATTGAATATGCTAATAAAAAAATTAAAAAATTAGATGTCACAGGAGATGTAAACCTTACAGAAACGCAACTGACCTTACCCCAAGTCTTTAACAAGCAAAGCAAAGTCCCTCTTCAGCTAGAACTTAAAATTCAATCCAAAGAAGATGCTCTCACCATTGAAAAAGCCAAGTTTACACTCAAAGATTTGATCTTTGATATCACAGGACAAGCCATACACCTTTCTCAAAAACCAAACTACACCTTGCATTTCATAACCTCTTCTATTCTCTTTCAAGATCTTGCAGAATTCTTACCTAAATTAAAAGACAGTGGACTTTCTGGAAATGCTCGAATGGAAGCGGATTTCAAAGGTATTCTTTCGGAATCTACAGAACCCCTGGCTCTTGGATTTAATGTCACCTCCACAACACTAGATTACAATCCACCCCCTGCAAAAACAGATTCTGAAAAACCAAAACCTCAAAACACAGCTCCTCCTTCTTCCACTGAAAACCCGACCTTAAAACGACTCACAGTCAATGGCCAATTAAAAGTGACCAAAGCCTCCTATAAAACATATAAATTCTGGAATATCGAAGCTCCTCTCCATTATAAAAATAAACATCTCACCATTGATCCATTTAAATTTGATCTTTATGATGGGAAATTTAAAGCCTCCACCCATATCGATTTTAACAAAAAAGACCCTCTCACTCAGGTTGAAACTTCTTTACAAGGATTTAACTTAGAAAAGTTTTTTATTTCACAAAAATCTAAACTTTCTGAAAAACTCACGGGCACATTAGAAGCAAACCTCAAATTTTCACTGTCAGGACTAGAAGGAGAAAAAATAAAACACACCATTGCTGGCAATGGGAAAGCCATCGTCAAAAATGGTTATTTTAAAGTTTTTAATTTGACAGAAGCTCTTTCAGGCATTCCCATCTTAAGTAAAGTGGCTCCAGGCTTTGAACTCAGCGATGACTTTGATTTTCTGCAATCCACACTTATTATTAAAGATCAAAAACTCATTACTCCAGATATTTTACTGAAAGGACGAAGCCATCTTTTAAAATGCCAAGGAACTTTTGGTTTTGCCACAGCTATGGATGGCAGCTTAGATTATCGGGGGAGTTACTATTTAGCAAAAGTCGAGGATATCCGAAAAGAAATTCCCTTTACAGTGGGAGGCACTGTTTCCAAACCCAAAGCTTCTGTCAATGCAGGAAAACTTCTTCAAAATAGCGTCCAAGATATTTTTGAACAAATTTTAACTCCGAAAGGACAAAGCGCCCCACCAGAAGAAAAAGACAAAGAACCAGAGCCAGAGGAAGAAAAGCCAGAACCTAAAAGCGGAAACCTCATTGAAGATGTATTGGAAGGAACAACCCCCTAAAGGTAATATCTCATAACTGAATGTCTAAGATATCATTCACATCCACTTCAATCTCACTTTGGCCTTGAGTGAGTCGAAGTTTAATTTTTCCACGTAGTTTATCTGCAGAAAGCCTCACATAATGATCGTAGAGATTGCCGCGATGAAACTTTCCACTTTTGTCAATGACAGTCACATCTTTTTGTGACGCCATAGCTTTTTCAATAAGATCAATCATTTTAAAAATAGAATTCATACAACTTTTTAATTTAACCTTTTAATCAGTGTGGGTAAAATATCTGCGACCCCATTAATAACAAACTGAACTGCAATCACAGACATAATGAGCCCCATAATTCGTGTTAAAATTTTAACTCCTGTGGTTTTCAAAAGATTTAAAATCACTACTGAATTAGCCAAAACCAAATAACAAATCACAATAGAAACCAAAATCGCCAAAAGCACCATCAAAAGCTTCATGGGAGTTTGAGCTTCGCCGGCCAATACCATGACGGTGGTAATAGCTCCTGGCCCACTTAAAATAGGGATGGCCATGGGAATCACAGTAATATCTTCAAGCCCAATATGTTCTTTTTCTTCTTCAGGTGTTGTTTTAGCCCCCGTGCGCTTTCCATAAAGCATCCCTAAAGCAATGGTAAAAAGGAGAATACCCCCTGCAATTTTTAACGCAGCCAACGTCAATCCGAAATATTTAAAAAGCGCTCCCCCCGAAAGACTAAAAAAGATCAAGATACCCAAAGCAACCATACATGCTTTTTTGGCCATATTTTTTTTCACAGAAGCAGGATGCTGAGAGGTCAGAGCTAAAAAATGAGAAGAAGCCCCAAAGGGATCCAAGATCACAAACACCCCTGCAAAGGCACGCACAAAAAAATGAATCAAAGGAATCAGTTCCATAGGAAGGGCTTGCTTATACCTCAGAAAGATTGATTTGGCAACCCGAGGGTCATGATGCTACACTTTTTACATCATGGCAAAAAAAACAGTGGTCCCGTGTCCTGCCTGCTCAAAAGAAGTGATCTGGAAAGAAAATCCCACCCGCCCCTTTTGCTCTGAGCGCTGTCGAACCATTGATTTAGGCGATTGGGCCAGCGAAAAATTTAAAGTTCCCGGTGAAAAAATTAACCCCGACAATTTAGCTGAGGAAGAAAAACAATCCTCAGGCGAAGAAAAGCCCTCTCAAAAAAAGAAGTAAGCTAAGGTTCTGGCACCTCTCAAAAGTGCCCATATGAGTAACAATATGTTTTTCCAAATCCTGCTCACTCAAAGGCACACTCCCCATACTGTTTTGCCAAACCACTTTATTTTCCATGCAAAGATAGGTGGGCGTTTGACGATGATATTTTTCAATATAGCCATGAACCGTTTGGTAGAGCTCCTCTCGAAACTGACGAAAATATCTCTTTTTTCCATCCGGAGTTGACACAAACTCCCCCACAGTCAAGGTCGTATGGGGAAAACGCTTTTGAATCATTGATTTTAAATTGGCATTAAATCGAAGCGCCCCTAAACTCACCCACGCTGGATTAAAGTTAGAAAAAAGATGATCTATCAGCTCTTGATAATCCTCTTTCCATGTAGGCTCTGCAATCAAAGGATCCAAGTGAAAAGCAATTTTATACCCTGCTTGCTCACACAGTTTGGCTGCTTTTAAGCGCTCTTCAAAAGAGGCTGTTTTAAAATCATATTTTTGAATATAGGAGGAAGGGCTCATGGACCACGCAACCACCGTTTGGCCTTTGGGATCCCATTTCAAAAGATTTTGAATAGAATCGGATTTTGTCTTAAGCTCTAAAAAAGCTTTCTTTTGATTTGCAAAAAAAGGCACCAAATACTGACTAAATCCTGTGATCTCATCTAAAGCCAAACTATCGGCCATCTCTCCTGTCCCAATGCGAATAGAAGAAGATGTTGTATCCAAAAGTTCTTGAAGAGCATGCAACATTTCATCGATATTCGCATAGACAATCATCAAAGGCAGATTGGTATATTCCTGCAAAAAACAATACACACATTCAAAATGACAATTAAAAGAAAAATCTAAAATAAAGTAATTACAACACACCAAGTTATTTAAGCTCGATGTAGAGGCCCCACATTTTTTAAGAAGTTTTCCTTGATTTCGAGTAATCCAAAGATGTTTTTTACCCTCCAAAAGAGGATCCGAATAACCAGACAATTGATTTAAAATATTTGGCTTTTCACAAGTATAGTCACAGGGAACATCTGGGAAAGTTTTTAAAATACTTTGAGTAATGGGGGAATCGCCCACAGAAGGATCAACGTAAATTTTTGAGGGACGATAAAAAATCATACGATTTTTAAAATCTCATCCAACTCCGGCTTCAAAGAAGCTTCTTTCATTTTTTCAATCCACTGCTCAAGCTCTTTTTTATTTTGAAAAGAAAGTTTCATATGAAGCTTATTGTCCTCAAAAAACTCTGTCGCCTCTAAAGGTAAATGCAATTTTTGTTTTAACATTACAAACCGAGTTTCTAAAGTCGATAGCCTTGGATATCGCTTATTCTTCAGCCATTGCCTTAAGACTTGAAGCTTTTGCCTTCCATCCAGAGTATGATCTTGCACAATGGCTTTCAGAGGCTCTAAAAGCATGTCTGAAATAGAACTACGATCCCGCAAGCTAATTTCATAAATCCAAACTAAAAATTCTTTTAACGTCGAAACAGAAAAATGAATGCTTTGCAAAAAAAGAATTATAACTCTTTGATCTGGTAAGCTAAACTTAAAGAATTCCTCAATAACATAGACGGGCAAATGATCTCGAACGATGTATTCTTGAACAAAGGGATCTAAAGTTACACTGTTTTTATAAATCTGATAGACAGTCTCAGAAGCATTTAACCCTAAAAAAGGCAGATATTTTTGAATCAGTACTTCCTTTGAGATATTAAATTCTTTTTCTAATTTCTGAATGACTCCTGCTTTTTCAATGACATTAAATTTTCGACTAAAAAAATTTTCTTCTACAGCCCTTTCAAAGCACTCTAGTAAAGAGATCTCATCTTCTAAAATAAAAGCGGGTATGCTTGTAAATCCTAAAGCTTGAGCGCAATCAATCCTCTTAAAACCAGAAACAACTTGAAATCTGCCTGTACCCAAGGCTTTGAGGTGCACAGGCTGTAAAATCCCTTTTTGTTGAATAGAATTTCTCAGAACTGTCAAATCCGATAAAAAACTGATTTCACATGTCCGATTGTCTAATTGGATTTTAGAAATTGAAATATCTTCAAAACGCATAGCTGGACTGCCTAGTGTCGCGACACTAGCATAGAAAACAAAAACGAGCTAGTGCAAATCTACTTTCGAATGATTTAAGAAAGGGAATATCTCTTTTTGAGTTGATTGGCGAGGCGGTGGCTGATTTGGGCCTTAATGCGAATTGATTTTTTAAAATATTTTTTCTCCATCACAAAACCATTGTCATAAATCAAAGAAAGAGTTTTTTGATCCTCCATGGGCAAGCTTAGGTCAATGGTTTCCATAAAGTAACCAAGCATCGCTTGAATATTTTCTAATAAAGCATCTAAATTTTGTTCTTTTTCAGCAGAAATCACACAAAAGGGATGAAGTCTTTGATGTTGTAAAAAAGTATGATGATCTTTGGGAAGCAAATCTATTTTATTATAAATATGTAAAATAGACTTTTGAGAAACTCCCAGGCGCTCTAAAACTTTTAAAACCTCTTGAGCCTGCTGCTCAAACTCTGGATGAGAAACATCAATCATATGAAGCAGTAAATCTGCTTGGGTCACCTCTTCTAGCGTGGCCTTAAAAGCTTCCACAAGCTGAACAGGTAACTTCTTAATAAATCCCACGGTATCTGTCAGAAGGATTTTTTGATGATTGGGAAGAAGAAGCTGGCGAGTGGTGGGATCCAAGGTTGCAAATACTTTATCTTCCGCTAAAACCCCAGCCTGCGTCAGCGTATTGAGTAACGTTGATTTTCCGGCATTGGTATATCCCACAATGGCCACTACTGGCAGAGGCACACCTTGCCTCTTGGATCGATACAAACTTCGTGAATTTTGCAATAAAGAAAGCTCCTTTTTCAAAGTGACGATACGATCTCTGATTTTTCGTCGGTCATATTCCAGCTTTGTTTCTCCAGGCCCTCGGGTTCCAATCCCCCCTCCCAATCGAGACATAAACACCCCATGGCCCTTCAGCCGAGGCAATAAATAATTAAGCTGGGCAAGCTCTACTTGGAGTTTTCCTGCGCGACTTTGAGCTCGTTGAGCAAAAATATCCAAAATAAGTCCTGTACGATCGATCACTTTCACCTCACACAAAGTCTCCAAATTGCTTTGCTGAGAAGCAGACAAATCATGATCCATGAAAATGACATCTATATTTCTGGATTTTACAAGCTGGGCAATTTCTTGAGCCTTCCCTTCTCCAATAAAATAAGTAGGGGTCATACGTCTTAATTTTTGAAATGTTTGTTCAATCACACGAGCTCCCGCCGTATAGGCCAAAAGAGAAAGCTCGCGCAAAGACTCTAACGCCTGAGCTCTGCTCTCATCGGTTTTTTCAATACCGACCAGCAAAGCTCGTTCGCCACCTGCCGGCCTCTCAGGCCGCAGCTTTTCTTTTTTGCTTCCTAGAGAATATGTGTGATTCATGTTGGAGAGTTTTTTTCTGTTGATGGGCTTTCATAAAAAGAGCTGCCAACTGAGGATCAAATTGATCGCCAGCACATCTCAAAAGCTCATCATAGGCTTGTTGAACCGGAAGGGCTTTTCGATAAGGACGATCGGAGGTCATGGCATCAAAAGCATCTGCAATATAGACAATCCGAGACAGCAATGGAATTTGATCCCCTTTAAGTCCATCTGGATATCCTAATCCATCCATACGTTCTTGGTGATATTTCACAATGGGCACCACGTCTTTTAAAAGCTCTATATGAGATAAAATTTCAGCACTGCCCACAGGATGTTTTTTCATAATTTCAAATTCTTCTTTCGTCAAGCGGCCAGGTTTTAAAAGAATATGCTCTGGGGTTCCAATCTTTCCAACATCATGAAGCAGCGCCCCGAGTTCCAAATTAAGTAATTCTTCTTTGCTCAACTTCAGGGCTTCTCCGATGAGCAACGCATATTCTGAAACTCGCAACGAATGCCCATGCGTATAAGGATCTTTTGCCTCTAACGCTGAGATGATCGACCGCACAGCTTCTCGAAAAAGAGCATGAAATTGATCTTCAAGGGTTATATATCCCTTGAGTAAAAAAAGAAAGGCGTTCAAAAGCTCTCGCTCTTTTAAAGAATGTACACTCATGAGCTAAAATTCTCCTACCGCTTTTTTAACTCTCATTTTTAAATGCTGGATCGCTTGAGAATGAATTTGAGAGACTCGAGATTCGGTCACATCTAAAACAGACCCAATTTCTTTTAAATTCATATCTTCATAATAATAGAGCGCCAAAACCATCCGCTCATTTTCAGCCAAATCTTGAAGAGCCTCTTGAATGAATTTTTTGATATCTTTCACATTCATTTGAAAATGAGGATTATTGCTTTTAAACTCCTCAAAGATCCCAATTAAGTTTTTTCGGTCCTTGTAGGGAAATTGCCGAACATCATCCAAGCTTACGATAGAAACCGATTGCACGGTACTTAAGAGCTCATGGAATGCCGGCACGCTCAAGTTCAACTCTTTTGCCAATTCTTTGGCATTGACTTTTCGACCATGCTTTTGTTCTAAGCGCTGATAGGCCCTATCCAATATCTTAGATTTTTCACGAATCGATCTCGGAACCCAATCTTGAGCTCGTAATTCATCTAATATGGCTCCACGAATTCTAAATTCTGCATAGGTTTTAAATTGATTATCTCTAGAGGGATCATACTTATCTATGGCATCCATGAGCCCAATCACTCCAGAACTGATCAGATCATCCAAATCAATATTGGGAGGAAGCTTAGATGCAATCCTTTGTGCAATAAAGCGAATCAGAGATGTATATTCCAAAATCAAAGCTTGTTTATCTTCCAAAGTAAACTCTCTATGCTTCTCTTTTAATTTGGTTAAAAGTTCACTCATAGAACACCTCCTTTTACACTTTTATATAAGCAAAAGGCATGCCACTCAAATTTCTGAATCATTTCACAACACCGACTCCAACACAGAATCAGGATTTTGGCAGTTTTATGAAAAAAACGTCAAAAAAATGCCTTTTGCGTTTTTTTTCTTTTGAGCTTTTCCACTAACGTTGTCCGCTTGAGCTTAAGCATTTGAGCTGCCTTATTTTTATTGCCCCCCGTACGTGCTAATGCTTGTTCAATGAGCTCATTTTCGACGCTTGCAATAACACTGGGGAGATCAAGCCCTTCTGGGGGCAAAAAGAACATCTGTTTTCCCTGAATAACTGAAGATGAAAAATACTTGGCGGGTAAATCTTTAGCGGCAATCTCACCTTCACCTTTTAAAATCACCAAACGTTCAATTAAATTTTCAAGTTCTCGAACATTGCCTGGCCAATGAGAGTGACCCAAAACCTCTTTCACTTCTTTTGAAAATCCACTCACATTCTTTTTCTTCTCAGTATTAAATTTTTCTAAAAAATACGCTAAAAGCAAGGGAATATCTCCAAGGCGATCCCTTAACGGCGGAATCACAATCGGAATAACATTGAGACGATAATACAAATCCTCTCGAAAGTGCTTTTCTTCCACGGCTTGCTCTAAATTTTGATGGGTGGCTGCAATGATGCGAACATTCACGTCAACAGATTGACTCATACCCACCGGTTCAAATTTTTGCTCCTGAAGCACACGCAAAAGTTTTACTTGAAGACGAGGACTCATATCCCCCACTTCATCTAGAAAAATCGTCCCTTGATCCGCCACTTCAAATCGTCCTTGTCTTGTAACGTTGGCCCCTGTAAACGCCCCTCTGACATGGCCAAAAAGCTCACTTTCTAAAAGTTCTTCTGGTAACGCCCCGCAATTGACAGTCACCAAAGGTTTGCTCACACGATCACTATTGGCATGAATCGCTCGAGCAATGAGTTCTTTTCCCGTCCCACTTTCTCCTCGAATTAAGATCGTACTATCGGACTGAGATATTTTTTCAATGAGCTTAAAAACATCCATCATCGCAGGGCTTTGTCCAATAATATTTTCAAACTGATATTTGTGCTTGAGTTCTCGCTGGTACCAATGATTTTCTTTTTCTAAGTGATGATGCCTGAGAGCTTTCAAAACCAAATGTTTAAGTTCTTCTAATGAAAAAGGTTTCGTTAAATAATGAAAGGCTCCTTTTTGTACGGCTTGGAGAGCCATTTGAGGAGACCCATGGCCTGTCATGGCAATGGTCACCAAATGCGGCTGGAGTTTTTGAGCTTTATCAATCAAATCTAATCCACTGCCATCGGGCAATTTTAAGTCAATCAGCCCAACATCGTAGCGGCTTTGGCTTAAGGCACTGAGCCCTTCTTTCATGGAGGCTACCATGGTAACTTCAAAGTCCTTTTTTAAGAACTTTTCCAGTGCAGAAAAATAAAAACTCTCATCTTCGACAACCAAAACTCTCCAAAGAGACATAACCCTCCCTTGGGTGTTCAGGTGCTGCTTTCACTGCTTTTGATGGGTCACATACTTAATGAGGTAAGAAACACAACTAGAGTTAGTTTACCACAGGTGGCTTCGGAGCGTCAATACGTACGGGTAAAAATATTTTAAAAAGTGCCCCTTTTTGTCCTAGGCTCTCAGCCTTAATTTGCCCGCCATGGTTCTTCACAATCTGATAGCTCACCGCCAATCCTAAGCCAGGATGCTCACTTTTGTTTTTGGTGGTAAAAAAAGGATTAAAAACCTTAGATAAATTTTGCTCTGGAATCCCCATCCCATTATCTTGAACTGTCACACAGAGTTGTTGAGTCTCCCTAAGAAAATCAATAAATAGATCAATGGCGCCTTCTTTTTTAAGAGGATCAAAAATAGCTTGAAGCGCATTTTGTAACACATTGAAAAAGACTTGAACCAGCTGGTTAAAATCTCCATAAATTTGAGGCACAATCTTAAAGTGTTTTTGAATCATTAAGTTTTTGTGACGAATATTCAACTCAATGAGAGACAAGGCCTTTTCAATAACTTTTTGAATATCCAAAAACTCCCAATCTTCTTCCCTGGAAGCTCTAGAAAAATAAAGTAAGTTTTCTACAATTTGTTTGGATCGAAGCGCTGCAGCTTCAATTTCTTTGATATCCTCATAGATCGGATTTTTAGATGGGATTTCTGAAAGCAAAATTTGTGCGTAGGCTAAAATTCCCCCCAAAGGATTATTAATTTCATGCGCCACGCTTCCTGCCAAAATACCAATCTCAGCCATTTTTTCTGCTTGAATCAATTGATCTCGCAATCGCTTTTCCTCCCCTTGATCCCGATAGTATTGAACCACAAGCTTTTCTTCAAAAGGCTTTGTTGGAAAAGACGAAGTGGCATAAAAGGTACTTTGAGCCGCACTTTTGAGGTCAAAAGCTTGGGGGCTCTTTTGAGACAACGCTTCTTGCAACAAACATCCCTCGCAAGGAGAGTCCCTCTTTTGAAATACTTTGTAACAGCTCTGCCCTACAAGTTCTTGAATTTTCATGCCTGATACTTGGCTATACGCCAAATTGGCACGTATAATAGTATAGTTTTTATCCACCAAAGAAACAGGATCTAAAATTGCATCAAAAGTTTTTTGCCATTCTTCTTTCCTGGCAATGGATACCGTAAAGATATGTATTTTTTCCAACGTTAAAGCAACGGTATCTGAAACCTGTTTGATCAGATCAATTCTGTCATAAAGCTCAATAATTTTTTCTTCGTTCTCACATAAAAAATAAAGATGCCCCAAACATTTCTTTTGATAAATCAAAGGCATTACAATCGATGGCAGCCCCATCTCTTTAATCTTTCGAACCGTATCTTCTGCAAGCACATCCGATAAAAGAACTCTTTCGACAGGTAAAATTCCTTTTAATGCTTTTTCAATACGAACGGCCAGCTCTTCTTTAGAAGAACTTGCATTAATCCACGCCATCAAATGATTTAGCTGCTCTAAATACCGCTTTGTTTTATGAAGCACCGCCTCTACCGATTGCAATTTTTGGGTTCGCTCAGAAACTTGGGTTTCGAGTTTTTGAATCAATTTTTCTAACTTCTTATTTTGAGTTTTTAAATTTAAAGTTAAATGCTCATGTTTGGAAACCAAATCAAAATGGTGTACGCCTTGAATGAGAGCTTCACGAATTTCTTTGGAGGGACTGGATTTTAAAATAAACCGAAATACCTCTCCTTGATTAATGGCATCTTGAGTCACCTGGGCATCTAGTTTATCAATCAATAAAATTCGAACAGCTTCCGGAACTATTTTTTTCAAATATTCAAAATCTCGAACCTGTGGAGATAAAATAACTTTAATAGGTTTTGTTTTAAGAAGGTGGGAAGCTTTTTTTAAAGAAGAAACATGATAGACTTGAAAATAAGGACTTTGGGCAGAAGAAAACCACTCTTTGTGAAGGCCGATAAATAAAACACTTTGCCGTTCCACCCTTTTTTCCTTTTTTGATTCTATTTTGGGGAAAGCGACACCTTAAAAAGTAATCTCATTATGAACGATCTGACCGTGTTTGTCAAACTAACGTCTTAAAATTGAATTGCCTCTAAAATGGCTTCCAGAGACTCTCTCCAGGCTTGAGTGGGAGAAATTTTTTCAGGAAGCTCATACGTAATAACAGCAATTTTTTTCTCTCGGCCAGCATAATTCCCCAAAGAACCCGGAGTGGGATAGCCAATGTCTTCCGTGATCGGATAGCTATTGTGCTTTGCCATGGCATGGGCCAGCTCGCGAGCGGGGCCATCATAATTAATCTGATGAGGGTTTAAGCTATGGAAAGAAATAATTTTACGAGGACGAGACTTTTCAATAAGATCTACAATGGCTTGAACTTCAGGTTCGGATCCTGGTTTGGGTCCTGGGTAATATTTGGGCTGCCCAGCCTTTGATGTCCAATCTTTCGCCCAATCTTTCGTGGGAAAATTTCTATTGAGATCCACTTTATTGGCATTCACACGTGTTTTATTTTTAAATCCATCAGGATTTGCAATAGGCACTATAATTAAGGTCTTCTGCAGAAATTGATCTGGATTGTTCAAAAGATACTCTTTTAAAGTCAATGCCAGCTGAACTCCTTCTGGCTCATCTCCATGGAATCCTCCATAAAAATGGATACATTCCCCCGCATCTCCAATTTTCCACGCTCGAAGAGGCTCAGATAAAACGGAATATCCTATGTTCCACTCAGAAATCGCCATAAATTTAAGAATCCTACACCACAAAATCCTGCCAGTCCATCCACCACCATATCTTTCACTTCAAAATCGCGAAAAGGCAATAAAGATTGATGCATTTCATCAGAAACTCCATATAAAAAAACAAATAAAACAGAAAATAAAAAATGTTTTGAAGCCCTAAAGGATAAGATCCCTAACGGGACATAGGCTAAAAAATGGTAGATAATATCAACACCCTTAAATGTTTG
>JAHFEZ010000020.1 GCA_023248265.1 Deltaproteobacteria bacterium | reverse complement strand
AGAGATTAAAGACCATCAACGTTGAGATAGTTTCAAAGAAAACGCCATTTACAAATTTTGCCCAAGAAGAAAATTGGCGCATGAGGCCCCATCATCAAAAAAAGTGAGGAGAGAGTCAAGTGAAATCTCTTTAAATCAGGGATTAGTTTTGTTATTCTAACTTCCATGAAAGAAATTAAATGAAAGAAATTAAACTCATTTCTGGGAGCAGTCATCCCTTATTGGCCCAAGAAATTGCAAAACTTCTCAAAATTAAATTGACCCCCATTACTTTAAAGCGATTTCCGAATGACAATCTTTTTTGTCGGATTGAAGAATCCATTCGTAATGAAGATGTTTTTATTCTTCAAACCTCTGCATTGCCTGTGAGTGATTCCTTTATGGAGCTTCTACTGATGATTGATGCGGCCAAGTATGCTTCTGCCGGAAGAATTACAGCCGTGCTTCCTTATTATCCCTATGTGCGGTCAGATAAAAAGGATCAGCCCAGAATTCCTGTTACGGCACGGCTGGTAGCCGACGTGCTTCAAACCGCAGGTGCAGAGCGAATTTTAACCATGGATCTTCATGCACTTCAAATTTTAAGTTTTTTTCGAATGCCCGCAGATCAACCGCTTTCTGTTCCTGTGGTGGTGGACTACTTAAAAAAGAAAGATTTAACAAATACAGTGATTGTTTCTCCCGATGTCGGAGGTCTTCAGCGGGCACGCTTTTATGCCAAAAAATTAAATCTTCCTATCGCTATTATGGACAAACGTCGGGATCCTAAAAATCAAAAAATTAATATCGGAGTTATTATTGGAAATGTGAGAGAAAAGTGCGCCATTATTATCGATGATGAAATTTCAACGGGTGGCACTCTTTTAGAAACGGCAGAAGCTTTGGTCAAACAAGGAGCCAAAGAAGTAGTAGGTGTTTGCATTCATCCTATCTTTGCCAAAGATACTGAAAAAAAAGTTATCCGTTCCAAGCTCAAAGAGCTTGTGGTGACCAATACGCTTCCCTTTAAACCCCAGAACAATCGCAAGAACAATCGTATTAAAGTGCTCTCGATTGCCCCTATTTTAGCTCAGGCCATTCGGTGTGTGCATGAAGGGGCTTCCGTGAGTGAACTCTTTATCTAGTACCGCGTAGCTTACTGGCACTTCTTACAGCCCAAGACTCCTAAAGTAACAGAGAGAGCTCCTGCCACAATAAACGCAATGATGCTCCATTGGAGCGGGATTTCAAAGTTATTGACAACCACTTTGAGCCCAAAAAGCGTTCTAGCAAGATGACCCACAAAGAGCGTCCCAAAAAAACCTGAAAACCAACTTAAGCAACAACAACTTTTTCCACCACAGATATTCATACGATACCTCCCTTTTCCCCAGTATATCTTTTTATTAATGTTTTTTTCAAGCCCCGCCGAAGAGTTGGTCAGGATTTAACAGAAAGGGGTAAGTATGAAACAGGCATTCTTTGTTTTGGTGGCGCTTATTTTAATCTTATTTTCACTACACGCGTTTACACAAGAAAATCATCCTTATAAAGAAGGGGAAATTTTGGTGCGATATTTAAGTTCTGTGTCTGAGACAGACCAAATAAACATGTTGTCTCAAGTGGGTGGCGAAATCAAAGATCAAGATTTTTTGGTGCCTAATTTAAAGTTAATTAAACTTGAAAAAGGGCAAACGGTGGAAGAAGCTGTTAAGCAATTTGAACAACTGCCAGGGGTTATCTATGCTGTTCCAAATCATTATGTATCCATTGAGGCAGGCATTTTCCCCCCTCGCCCCGAGCCCAATCCAGATCCCACCCCTGATCCCTTTAGTGATCCTCTTTTTGATAGAAGTTATGGGATTCATAAAATTGATTCTCTCAAGGCGTGGACTCAGTTTTCAACTGGAAATCGTTCAATTGTGGTGGCAGTTATTGATACCGGTATCGACTATACGCATGAAGATTTGGCCGCCAATATGTGGAAGAATCCCAAAGAAATTGAGGGCAATGGTATCGACGATGACAACAACGGTTTTATCGATGACATCTATGGATGGAATTTTGTTGGGAATAACAATAACCCCTTTGATGACAATCGTCATGGCACTCATGTTTCGGGAACCATTGGTGCCATCGCTGGCAATGGCCTTGGGACGATTGGCGTAAGCCCCAAAGTTTCTATCATGGCCTGTAAGTTTTTAAGCAAAGATGGGTTTGGAAGTGTAGATGCAGCCATGAAAGCTATTACCTATGCCGTAGCCAATGGAGCCAAAGTGCTCAACAATAGTTGGGGGGGAGGAAGTTTTTCGCAAGCCCTTTTGGATACCATTAAGGCCGCTGAACGATCCGGTGTTCTTTTTGTGGCCGCAGCGGGAAATTCTGGAAAAGATAACGACACAGCTCCTATGTATCCTGCAAGCTATGACGCTCCCAATATTATTTCTGTGGCAGCTACCGATGCTTTGGATCAGCGCGCTTCTTTTTCTAATTTTGGAAAAACCACAGTGGATTTAGGGGCTCCTGGAGTAGCCGTATTTAGTACATTTCCGGGAAATCTTTATGGAAACCTCAGTGGAACATCCATGGCGACTCCACATGTAACAGGTGCGGTGGCACTGATTTGGGCCTATAAACCGACATTAACTGTGTATGATCTTAAGGATTTGATGCTCAATACCGTCGATCACGTGGACTCACTCAAAGATGTAACGGTCAGTGGCGGTCGCTTGAATGTGTATAATGCGATGGCCTTTAGTTTGCTGTCGTTTTAAGAATTTTCATACTTCTGCAGTTTTTTCTGCAGGTCACTTACTTTTTGACGTAGCTGATGGATTTCTTTGTGGAGGTGAGCAGCTCCAGTGACGGCTTCAAAGCGCTTTTGAATTTGATCTTTTACCAAAGCAAATTCTCGAGCTCCTGTTTTAATCGTCTTTTGAAAAAAAGAAGAAATCGACCCTCCATTTCCTTTAATAATATCTCTTAGAATGTGAATGGGAAGAAGGCTTTTTGATTTTTTTTCTGTCTCAAAAATAATTTGGGTCAGGGTATTAGACGTAATGTCTTTTTCCGTGCGATTATCGATGACAACAATATCTTCGCCTTTTCGGATCATCTCTGCCAAGTCGTCTAGCGTTACATAACAGCTTCGATCGGTGTCATAGAGCTTTCGATTTTGATAGCGTTTGATGATTTTAGACTTCGATTTCATCACTTAGAGGCCAAACTTATGAGAAGAGAGTCCATAAGTCAAGCTTCTCAAGTTTCACAAGCTTTTTGACGATACAATAAGTGAGGAAAGAGTGGCGGAAGTGTATGGGAATCGAACCCACCACAGGCCAAGCTTAAACCGAGCCTGTCACTGGATTTGAAGTCCAGGAAGTACACCAGAGACTTTTACACTTCCAACATCCGCTGTTTAGAATATATGGAACTTAAACCCAGTCAAGTTGTCAAAGCTCTGTTGCTAAGTACGGGTGTGCTTTTCATCGTGATCGCCTTAATCTTTCCTTTGCCCAATCCCTCCTCTGTTGATCCCAGGCAAGCTTCTTTAGCTGTAGAAGATGTTGCAGCCACACTCACTAAAAATCGCTCCCTCAAAGAGGATTTAAATGTTCAGCGAGCTCTTTTTTATTTTTCTTTGGGAGAGTTGGCCAGCGAAAAAGGCAATGTGAATGAGGCGATTGAAAATTATAAAAATGCCCTAAAATATGATTCTAAATCTTCTTTTTTACATGCGCGAATTGGGGAAGAATATCTCAAACGTTCTGAATATGATATTGCTCTGACGCATCTTAAAAAAGCTGTGGAACTAGACCCCAATGCTCTTCAAGCGCATCTTCTTTTGGGAGGGATTTATGCGGCTACCAAAGAATACCCCAAAGCAGAGGTACATTATAAAAAAGCCATTGCGTTAGATCCTGAAAGTGAAAAACCCTATATCTTTTTAGCCACTCTGTATTCGGACCAAAAAAAATATGACCTAGGCATTCAAATGCTTGAGGACTTACTGAAAAAAGAGCCCCAGTCTTTTTTAGCCTATTATTACTTGGGCCAAATTTATTCTGAACAAGGACATGTTTCGAAGGCCATTGGCCAATATAAAAAAGCATTAAAAATTCATCCTGGTTTTTACTCTGCCGCCGTAGCCTTAGGTCTTTATTATGAGACGACAGACCATGTGGATAAAGCCATCGATCTTTATATGACAACTTTGGAGCAAGGAGGAAGCAATAGTCGCCTTCTTAAAAGGGCTGTGCAGCTGCTTTTGGCTAAAAAAGACTACGAGCGGGCGTTAAAACTTTTAGAAGATTTAAAGTTTCAAGATCCAGAAGATCTGAATAATCGACTTCGGGTAGGGCTGATTTACTTTGAGATGAAAGAATATGAAAAAGCAAAGGTTGAGTTTGAAGAATTGCAGAAGAAAAATTCAGATTCCGATCGTATCTCTTTTTATCTTTCAGCTGTTTATGAGAAGTTGGATGAGCCCCAAAAAGCCATTGAGCTTTTAAAGCGCATTCCAGAAAAGTCTAGTTTTTATTTGGATAGTGTGGGGCATCATATTTATCTCTTAAAAGAAAGTGGCAAATATGAAGAGGCGCTTGCTCTTTTAACCCCAGCCCTTAAAAAATATCCCCAACATGTTCCTTTTTATGACTTGAAAGCCTCGCTCTTTGAAAAACAAGAAAAGTATGACAAAGCCATTGAAGTCCTCAAGCAAGCCCTGACGCAGTTTCCAAAAGAAGAACGGTTGATATATACCTTAGGAGCTTTGTACGACAAGCAAGGAGATACGGAAAGAGCACTTTCGGTGATGCAAGATATTTTAAAAATGAATCCCAAAAATGCCGATGCTCTAAACTATGTGGGCTATACGTATGTGACTCAAAATCAAAAACTGGATGAAGCAGAAGCCATGATTAAAAAAGCTTTGGCATTAAAACCCGGTGAAGGCTATATCGAAGACAGCCTGGGGTGGTTTTATTTTACACAAGGAAAATATAAAAAAGCCAAAGAGATTTTAGAAAAAGCAGCTGAAGTGCGTCCAGATGAGGCTGTTATTTTGGATCACTTGGGGGATACCTACTTAAAGTTGGGAGAGGCAGAGAAAGCCTATCTCACCTATCAAAAAGCAATGGCAGCTAAACCCGATCGAAAGACGGCCGATGCCATCAAACAAAAATTAGATAAACTCTCCCAAGACGAAACGATTAAAAAACGCTTCCCCGCCAAAAATAAATAAGCTATATTTTTTTTATGTTCCCCTCTTTTTTAAAACGCTGGACAGGATTTGTTTTTCTATTTTTGTTGGCCTGTGGGCCTTCTCTTCATGACATCATCCCGGAGCCAGATCTCTTAGAAAAGCTCCAACACAACCAAGAAAAAATAACCTCCTTTCGAGGCATGGGCCGAGCTTCTTTTTCTTTGCAAGGGCAAAAGGGGTCTGTAGAGATTTTAGTGGTAGCTCAAAAACCAGACCAACTGAGAGTGGAGACCTCCCATTTTTTAGGATATCCTCTGACCACACTTACCATTCACAAAGGCAAGCTTATTTATTATGTAGAATCCTATGAGCGATACTATGTGGGAAAAACAGGCGATCCAGCCGCACAAAAATTTTTGCCATTTGGGCTTCAAGAAAAAGATTTTTTAAATATCCTTCTCTTTTCTAAAAGTGCGTATGAAAAATTTAAAAATCATTCTAAATATCAGCTTTCTTTTTTGGATATTCAAGAGGATGAAAAGCAAAAGCTTTTTTATCCTAGAGGATTTCGGCTCTCAGCTAAAAAAGATCAAGAGTATGTAGAAATAGGATGGAATCAGTTTGATTTAAATCCACAAAAATTTTCTGCTCGATTGTTTGAGTTAGAAAAGCCCCCTCAGGCTCGACGGATAGAGCTTTCTTCTTCCCAAAAAGTTATTCCTATTTTTAAGGGGGAGGAGCCAGAGGACTTACCAAAGGACTCAAAAGACAAATAGTCCTTGAGTTTGAGGATAAATCATGTTTTGAGTGAGTATTCATGGAAGAGTTACTTGAAATTCGAAATTTAACGACCTCTTTTTTTATAGAAGAAGGGGAGTTGAAAGCAGTTCATGATGTAAGCTTTAAGCTCCCGAAAGGAAAAACACTGGGCATTGTGGGAGAAAGCGGGTGTGGCAAAAGTGTCACAGCTCTTTCTATTATGCGTCTCATTGCAGAGCCTCCAGGGAAAATTGTAGCGGGGCAAATTTTTTACCGAGGGGTGGATTTGACTCAGATCCCTTTAAGTGAGATGCGAAACATTCGTGGGAATAAAATTTCTATGATTTTTCAAGAGCCCATGACCTCCTTAAATCCTGTTTTTACCATCGGAAATCAAATTGAAGAAGCCATTGCACTTCATCAAGATTTAAATCCCAAAGAAGTTAAAAATAAAACCATCGAAATGCTAGAACTGGTGGGCATTCCTGAGCCTGCGAGGCGTGCCAAAGATTATCCTCACCAATTGAGCGGAGGTATGCGCCAGCGCGTCATGATTGCGATGGCCCTATCGTGTGAGCCAGAGCTTTTGATTGCGGATGAACCCACGACGGCCCTAGATGTAACCATTCAGGCCCAAATTTTAGATTTGCTTCGAAAGCTTCAAAAAGAGTTGGGCATGTCTATTATGATGATTACCCATGATCTAGGTGTGATAGCCGAGATGGCCGATGAAGTGATTGTCATGTATGCGGGGAAAATCGTAGAGCAGGCCAGTGTAGAAGAAATTTTTGAGCGGCCCCTTCATCCTTATACGGTGGGGCTTTTAAAATCTATTCCATCGCTTCAGATGGCAGGGGGGAAAATTCATCGTCTAGAAACCATCCCTGGAATGGTTCCAAATATTTTGGAACTTACAGGAGGTTGTTCTTTCGAAGAGCGTTGTTTTTTACGTGTGCCGCATTGCAAACAAGAAGAACCCCAACTTCGAGAAATAGTGCCCCATCATTGGGTGAGTTGCTTTGAATCAGAACGGATTTTAAAAAAATGACACAAGAAAAACTCGTAGAAATTCAAGAGCTCGTCAAACACTTTCCTATAAAAAGAGGACTTTTTTCAAGAGAAGTAGGCAGTGTGAAAGCCGTGAACGGTGTGACTCTCGATATTTATAAGGGAGAAACCTTAGGGCTTGTGGGAGAAAGTGGATGTGGAAAATCCACGTTGGGACGTTCCCTTATCAGGCTGATTGAGCCCACAAGTGGAGAAATACGTTTTGGTGGAAAAGATATTTTAAAGTATTCTTCCCGTGAGCTTCGGCAAGCACGTCGTCAAATGCAAATTATTTTTCAAGATCCCTATGCTTCTTTAAATCCTCGGATGACGATTGGCAGTATTATTGGAGAGCCTTTGACCATTCATAAACTCGTCACCTCCAAAAAAGAAAAAGTCGATCGTGTGGTTGAGCTTTTACACGAAGTAGGCCTTCGGCCCGATGTTTTAAATCGCTATCCGCATGAATTTAGTGGAGGGCAGCGCCAAAGAATTGGGATTGCCAGGGCCATTGCATTAAAGCCTGAATTTATCGTCTGTGATGAGCCAGTATCGGCACTGGATGTTTCCATTCAAGCGCAGGTGATTAATTTGCTGTCTGACCTTCAGCAAAAATTTAAATTGACCTATCTTTTTATTGCGCATGATTTAAAGGTGGTGGAATATATCAGCAATCGTGTGGCGGTGATGTATTTGGGAGAAATTGTGGAGCTTGCCAAAAGTGAAGATATTTACCGAGATCCCAAGCACCCCTATACCCAAGCGCTTTTATCGGCCATTCCTGTGCCAGATCCCAAGGCCAAAAAACAAAGAATCCTTCTTAAAGGAGATGTTCCAAGCCCCATTAATCTACCTTCGGGCTGTCCCTTTCATACACGCTGTCATTATAAGATTGTCGATCGATGTAAGACAGAGCATCCTCCTCTTCGAGAATTAGCCCCAGACCATTGGGTGTCGTGTCACTTGGCGGAGTGAAGATTCATCAGCGTTCGAACTGTCTGAGAAATTTCTTGGATATTAAAAGGCTTTGTAATGTAGTCATGAGCGCCGAGTTGAAACGCTTGTTTTTTATCTGCGTCGCTTTTTCGTCCTGAAATAAAAACAACAGGAACCTCTTTTAAATCGTCGTGATTTTTAAGAAGTTTGCAAAGCTCAAACCCATCCACCCACGGAAGATTAATGTCGAGCAAAATAAGTTCTACAGATTGAAACTCTAGGCTTTCAACCAATTCTGTTGCATCATGGGCCAAAAGCACGTCATAACCTTCTTTTTCAAAAAGTCGTTTTAAAACGTTCAGCGTGGTTTGGTCATCATCCACAACTAAAATATGTTTAGGACATTTTTTGTGATAGACGCTTCGGTAATCTTCCAGAGAGACTACTTTATTTTTAAGGAGTTTATTTTTTTTAATGCGTTCGATTTCTAATGCTAACTTTTTTGTGGATAAGTTTTTAAGATCTAGCTTAGACATAGCCCCCTCTTTGTTAAATTTAATTGTAAATGAGAGAGTCAGATACCTTAAAACTAGATCCAGTATACGGTAAAAATAAATCCAAATCAATAGACTGCATTTGACACGCCCGATAGAAATGGTCATAATGATATGCATGTATCCGATATTACTTAAGATTCCTTTGGGTTCTTGGATTATCCCCATTCCAGGCTATGGAACGATGTTAGCCTTGGGATTTAGCGTTGCCCTTTATTGTGTGGTCAGGCGAGCTCGATTTGAGGGGCTCGATCCAGAACATTTTTTAAATGTAGCGACCTATATTATTTTAGCCGCGCTCCTGGGGTCTCGGCTTTTTCATGTGATTATTGAAAAGCCTTCTTATTATTTTGCCAATCCATTAGAAATTCCAAAAGTGTGGAAGGGGGGATATACGTATTATGGCGGCTTTATTCCGGCAGCTTTGGTGCTTTGGTGGTATTTAAAAAAGCATGCAATGCCTGTTTTAAAATCCATGGATATTTTTGCTCCTTATCTTGCTTTGGGGACGACCTTTGGGCGACTGGGATGTTTTTTGGCAGGATGCTGTCATGGGAAGATTTGCGAATATACATTTTTCCCCATCAGTTATGTGGCCACGCGTCCGGATAGTTTTTCGCGGCCTTTGGGAGTTCCTTTGTATGCAACACAAATTTGGCAAGCCTCAGCTAATTTCTTGGTTTTCCTGTGTTTAATAGGGATGCGAAAATATAAAAAATTTGATGGCCAACTTTTGGCAGGCTATTTAATTTTATATCCCATCGGACGAATACTCATTGAAATTTTTCGAGGAGACGAGATTCGGGGTTTTTTAATTTCAAATCTTCTTTCAACTTCTCAATTCTTAGGGCTTATAACGATGTTTATAGGTGGAATTCTGTGGTGGCGCGCCAGAAAAAATCCTTTGTCATCCTGAGCAAAGCGAAGGATCTCCTTATTTTTTATCTTTTGTTCTCCACTTCTTCTTTGTGCGCTGAAGTTTATCCATCCCTAGGTGCGTCGATATCAGTGACACCGAATTCAGAAACGTCTGGCAGTGGATCAGAAATTTTTTATGACCTTTCAGGAGCGCTGGATGTGGGGTTATCCGAGAGCTGGCAAATGCTGCCGAGTTATGCTCTTGGAATCAATACCATCCATGCTTCGACAGAAACTTTTTCTATGCCGGCCTTGGCTTTCAAATATAAATGTAGTGAGCAATGGTTTTTAAAACCATCGCTTGCTGCTACCTTGAGTCACACCACAGGGTATCACTCTCAAAAAGTAAAATTGGGAATTATTCATGCCAGCGAATCGCCTCGCCTAACCGTTTCTTTTGGCCCTTCTTTTTTTAATGACAGTGATTCTACTCGAAAACTAGGTCTTTTTGGAAATCTGTCCAGCGTTTTTACAGAAAAATGGTTTTGGTATGGAGGAATAGATGTCGCTCGTAAAATTACCTATGCTTCTCAGTTGGGATATGATTTTACCCTTTTAGGCGGAACAGGCTACGATGTGACGGATCATCTTTCGTTTTCGTTTGACACTTCTTTTTTCCAAGGAAGGAGTGGCTTGGCTTTAAACCGACAACGTTCCTCTCAATTTTCTTCTGTCACCCAAGTGGCCCAGCGCAAAAGTAAATCCAGTACAATTCAAAAAAACGAGGCTCTCACTTCCCGCGCTATCACTTTTTCGTTTTCAACAGAATACAATTTTTAGTAGTTATCAGTCATTCATCTGAGTTAATTTTTGAATAAACTTCATCCCAACTTTTACCAATGACGAATTTTGATGTG
This sequence comes from Deltaproteobacteria bacterium, assembly GCA_023248265.1. GTDB lineage: Bacteria > Bdellovibrionota > JACOXK01 > 2-02-FULL-40-11 > 2-02-FULL-40-11 > JACPST01. The sequence goes on along the minus strand of JAHFEZ010000020.1, from coordinate 7,263 downwards.
GTAACACTTCCTCCAGAGCCCACATGTAGGCCCAAAGCTGATAACTGTCCCCAATTTCCAAGGGCCACTGTGGCATCTACCCCAAGTCCTAATCCTGCAGAGGCTCTAATTCCATAATACGTACCAACAATATCATTAGAGAAGCCGACATATTCTATTACTAAAATTTTTCCAGCAATACCCTCTATCCCAAGTCCTATTCCTTTAAAAGCCAATTTATAAGGAGCTTCACTAAGATCTAAGCCATCAAAAAAGGATGCTTCTTTTATACCGTCATAGCATTGAACAGTATAAACCCATCCCCCGTCTACCCCTACTTTGCTCTCATTTTTGAAAACAGCAGTCTGGTCAGCCTCCCATACATTTAAATGCATTTCCATACTGCAGCTTATTACTTGAATACCCGCTAATGCAGTATTTACGAATACCAATAAGAAAAAAAGTGTTCCAAAGAAAATTTTATTTATATTCATATCAACATCCTCCTTCATGAGAAGCCATGTACATAGAGCAGTTTTTTTAATAGTTTTCAATAGCTTCATGAAAAAAAGTGTTCCAAAATTTTGGACCACGTGATCTTAACCTATGACTATACCCACTTCAGCGTGTTAAACGCTGAGATGCTTTGGGCTTCGTCCTTAGTATGATGATGAGGCTGTTGATGTTGTATTAGAGAAAATTTCTTTTAAAAAAAGAAAACAATAGGCTATTTTTCAGATGGGACGGAAATCCAAAGAATAATATACAAAAGAATTCCCATCCCAAGCGCTAAAACTGCAACAATAAATCCAAGTCTAAAAATAACGGGGTCGATTTGAAAATATTCGCCCAGTCCGCCGCAGACTCCTGCAATGATTCGATTGGCTTTGGATCGCGTGAGAGGGTGAAATGAGGTGACGGCATTTGGCTCGGAGTTTAAGGGGAGAATAAGCCAGCAAATCAGATAAATCAAAGCGCCTGTGCCACCTAAAAGGACTGTCGAAAGCCAAACAATTCGGATAACTGAAGGATCTAGATCAAAGTATTCTCCAAATCCTGCACAGACCCCTGCAATTTTTTTATTTGTTTGTGATCGATAGAGATGCTTCATGTCACAAGTATCCTACCAAAGAACGGACGGAATTTCGACCCCTTTTTTTGCTCAAAAACAAAGCACGTCGGACGGAAATCCGACCCCCTTTTCACGCTTTATTTTCTATAAGTTCTTAATTTAGTTTATATTTTTATTTTTAGTCTTTGGCACAGCCCTTGCACGTAAGCCTCTGCTGGGAGGTGCATATGTTATCAACGTTATTCAGTGGATGCATTCAGGGGCTTAGGGCTTCGCCTGTTAGAGTTGAAGTCGATTTACAGGCGGGGCTTCCTTCGTTTTGTGTCGTAGGATTACCCGACATATCGGTTAAAGAGAGCAAGGAGAGAGTCCGCTCAGCGTTTAAAAATAGTGGTTTTTCATTTCCCATGAAAAGAATCACGGTGAATCTGGCTCCCGCACATATTCCTAAAGAAGGATCTTCTTTTGAGTTGGCCATTGCATTGGCTTTGATGATGGCCGATCAAAAGTGGGAGCATGGAGGATTTCAAAAATATTTGTTTTTAGGAGAGCTTTCTCTCCAAGGAGATTTAAATCCTGTTCGAGGTGTTTTGCCTGTGGTGCTTGCTGCTCAAAAGGCAGGGATTGAAAAAGTTTTTGTTCCTATGGCCAATGCCCAAGAAGCAGCACTGGTTTCTACACTCCAGACGTATGGAATGAAAAACTTAAAAGAAGTGGTTCAGTTTTTAAAAGGTGAAATTTCTGTAGCACCGGTTGTGCGAGAGACTCAAAGTTTATCCCAACCTTTTTCCTCAGATTTTTCAGAAGTGAGAGGGCAGCGCTGGGCAAAAAAAGCCTTAGAGATTGCAGCTTCCGGTGGCCACAATATTTTGATGATGGGTCCTCCAGGATGTGGAAAATCCATGTTGGCTCAAAGGCTTCCATCGATTTTACCTCCTCTTTCTTTTGGAGAGTCTTTGGAAGTAGCACAAGTGTATTCGGTGGCAGGTCTTATGAAAAAAGAGTGCAATATTACAAGACCCTTTCGAAGTCCGCACCATACGATTTCTTATAGTGCCCTTGTGGGAGGAGGGCGTGGGGCTTTGATGCCTGGAGAAATTAGTCTTGCTCATCGAGGAGTACTTTTTTTAGATGAGCTTTCGCAATTTCGGAAAGATGTGCTTGAGGTTTTAAGAGAGCCTTTAGAAGAAAGAAGAATTTCTATTTGTCGAACCGAAGGGCGCTATCTTTATCCTGCAGATTTTTTGCTGGTGGCCGCCATGAATCCTTGTCCCTGTGGCTATCATGGACATCCCAAAAAAGAATGTCTGTGTGTGGAACCTATCATTCAAAGATATCGATCAAAAATTTCAGGGCCGCTGCTCGATCGCATCGATCTTCATGTGTCTGTGTCGAGTATCTCCTTAGATGATTTGCCGGTGCAACAAGAAGAGTCCACCCAACAAATCTTGTCTCGGGTTATAGCCGCTCGTGAACTTCAGAAAAAAAGAGCCAAACCAGGGACATTTTTTACGAACGCTCACATGACGCCGCCAGCCATTGTAAAATTTTGTGTGTTAAAAGAAGATGCTGAAAAAATGTTACGCCAAGCTGTAGATCAATTTGGGTTGAGTTATCGTACCTATCACAAAATTTTAAAAGTGTCTCGAACGATTGCCGATTTAGATCAAAAAGAAACGATAGAGTCTGAGCACGTGGCGCAAAGTATTCAGCTTCGTTTTTTAGATCGATAACGTTTCAATGGCAGCTTCGATGAGTTTTTCTTTGGCTTGATGGTGTTTTTTGTGATGGAAAAATGGCTGCCAGTGATTTGAGGTTAACTCATCAGAAATACCTAAAATAGAAATCAAGGGAACTTTTCTGAATTTACTAATAGCAAAGAGGCTTGCGGCTTCCATTTCGACGGTGAGGCATCCTTCGGTGCGATACGTTTCAATTTTTCGAATGGTTTCACGATAGGGAGCATCCGTAGTCCAGGTAGATCCTGAAAAATAAGGAAACTTTTTCCGCTGTAAAATTTTTTCAAGTTTTTGAAGCATGGACTTATGGGGATGGGAATACTTGGAAGGGGCCTGATAATGGTAGGAGGTTCCTTCGTCACGAATGGCTTGGGTAGGAAGGCAAATATCTCCTGTGATAATATGTTTTTGAAGCGAACCTGCTGAGCCAATGGCGACAAATTTTTTAACGCCCAGGGCAATCAAAACTTCAAGCTCTACGCCAGATTTTGATCCGCCCACAGAAACAAAGTGGCCTGCAATTTTTTTAGATCCGATCTTAAACACATGGATATGGCGATCGTGTTTGCTGTCGAGCTTGAGAGTGCTTTTTAAAAGTTTAAACCAATCGTAATTGAAGGTGAGAATACAGCTATCTACTGGGGTCCATTTTTTAAATTTTCCTAAACTTTTAGCGTATTGAACCCAATCTTTAGGATCAAAAAATGCAGGATCAGAGGGCCTTCCAAATGTCAGGGGGATGGTGGAGGTTATCATAAGGACAGAAACTAGCGAAGCCGCTGCGCGAAGTCAAATATGTAATATTTACCTGTGTTGTTTAAAAACTAAGCAAAATTTAAGCAAGAAAATATATTTCGATATGCAATTTTATTGGCATTGATTTTGCTTAGCTTTTAAACCACGATGAGGAGGAAATATTTAATTCTATTCTTATGGGTGGCCATAGGAGCCCCTTGCATTTCAAATGCTCAAGACAAACAACCCTCCGTTCCCAAAATCTTAGAAGAAATTAGGACAAGTCTGAGTCGCATGGATTTGGAAGATGTACACTCTTTTCGAGATGCAGATTTTGTAGAAGTAAAAAAAATAGTTCGTTTGAGAAAACCTTTTTTGGAAGCCTTGGCCAAACAAGAAGGAGTCAAGCTTCATTATGTCCGTACGCGCTCTTTGATTGAAGGGCTGATGACGTTTTATCATGCTGCTGAAAAATCAGGACAGAAAGAATTGGCCCAGAACTTGGGGCTAGCCACCGCAAAGCTTCTCACAGTGAAAGGGCTTGTTACGTATACGCTAAAAACTTGGCAGGAAAATAGAAATTTATTTTCAGATCCTCAATTGAAAGAATTTTTTTCAGATGAAAAAAAACTAGAAGCCATTCGACGAGGCGGAGAGCTAAATTATGCCCAATATTTTAATCTTCTTCGAAAAATGGGAGAGCGCTATGACTCCAAAAGCCAAACATTAGAAAACGAATTCTATCGAAAAGCCAAAGAACAATATGAAAACTATACAACCTATCAGGAGCTTTGGTTGGAACTTATTCGCGCCACAGATGAAATGAATGGAGAATATACGAGAGGTCTTAAAGAGCTTATTCGAGGAGGCTATTTTGGAAAAAAAGAAGCGTTTAGCTATCTTCTGACACAGTCTGCACCCTCGGAAATGGTTCGATCTATGGTCCAGTTTTATTTCATGCGTGCTTTTGCTGAGGCGTATTTGAGTCTGTATCACTGGGATGAGCGTCGACTTCTTTCTTTTTTTGAAGTTTTAAAAAATCCCATCATGCATGCAAGTTTTATTACCTTTTCTGTGGCTGCAGATCGAGCCCGAAAAGCATTTACCCAAAGTTCTGCTTTCTACAAATTGTCTTTAAATCATCCTCTTGTGGCACGTTCTGTGATCGATGCAGCTCCTTTATTTACAGGAATGATTGTGAGCGATGTTATTTTTCGAATGGTGGAGCATCCTCGGTTTAAAGAGCTTTGGTGGCTCACCCAACAAGGAGAAGTCCAGGAGGCAGCAAGCCTCTTTTTGGATTTAGCAGAAGAAGTGTGGTTTCGAAAATCTTTCTTGGCCAGAGCCATTGCTTCTACCGTTATTTTTTCTGGATATAATTTGGCCTTATATTCCACATTAAAGTACGGTGGAGAATTTGTAACAAAAATTTTAAGTCGGTACACAGCCAATCCTTTTTATACCAAGGTTTCTTTTTCGCCGGCCTCCTCTTTTATTGCTTTTACTTCTGCTTTTATTGTGCATGACCTTGTGATGGAGCAAATTAATCCCATTTTTCATGAATGGGATTGGCAAGATCGCTTGGACGAAGCCAAGGAATGTGTTCAAGAGAGACTTGAGGCATTTCAGTCGAAAGATTTAGCATCGTTAGCACAGGCAGCCCTTCAAGAATTACATTTAGATCAACATTTAAATTCTCAGGACTTTTTAAATCTTCTTTTCCAAAAGAGACTTTCAGAGTATTTGGATGAAGAAAAGCTTTTGACTGAAACCGAAAGAGTCAAAGTGAAACTCTTAGAAGAAGGTGTTTATAAGACAGAGCTTTTGTTTTTGGCCAGAAGTTTTAAAGAAAGAGATCAGGAGCGGGGGAAGTTTAGCAGCGCTTCTCAAGAATATTCTTTAAGTCAAAATCTCTTTCATGAGATTTTTTCTGTGTTGGTATCTTTTGAATTTTTAGATCAGGTTTATAGTGGGTATCGAGAGTTTTTCTTTAGAGATATTTATCAAGAGTTGGCCAAAGCAGAAAAGCTATTTATTCAACAAAAAGAAGAAATGCTTCAAGGATATTTAAAGCAAGCCAAAGAAGCTGAAGCTCAAGAAAAAACAGATCTGGCGTTTCAGCTTTCTATTCAAGCACAAGAAGCAGTGCAAAAGTTAAGAAGGTGTCTTTTGGCATTTAATGATGAAGACGTGAAAGCCAAAGTATCAAAAATGATGGATCTTCAACACGCCAGCCGTCATTTACAAAATAGAACTTGGATTCGATTGAGCCTTTATCCTGAAAAAAAGGATGACTATCACAGCTTTCTTGAGACAAGTCGTGCTTCGTCAAGAAAAATGGACACTACGCCTTCTTGGGCATTTCTTTCTTCAGATCAAATTCAGTTTTATTTTGATTTGGCAGAACCAGAAAAATTGGGTGCGCTGAAGGCTGTTTTCCAAAACCATATGGTTCGAGCTTTGATTCTTTCGCAGCTGAAAGAATTTCAAGTCCAGCGTGCCATGCGTCAAGGACTGGAAGGATGGATTGAACAAAGTTTAACCGCTTCTGAGAATAATTTCTTAATTTTGAGTTTAAAAGATCTTGATCCCGAGTTTCGTAGCCAAGAAATCCAAAAACTTTTTCACAATTCTGATTAAAACTTTGTAATTTTTTCATATTTGAATATCTTCTAAACGCTATTATGTGTTTTTAAAAATCGGAATGCCTAATAAATAATTGAGTTATTTCAATGGGTTATATTTTATTTTTATACTTCCTAATTTTGGCACTGCTTTTGCTAAGACTAAAGCCCATCGTTGGTTGAAAATTTAAGAGGAGGTGTTCATGAGAGCGAAAGGTATTTTGAAAGTTTTCTGGGGAGTTTCATGGGTTGTTCTTCTTTGCCAGAGCAGTTTTTTTCTAACGAACAGCTTTGCAGAGCCTGTTAAAGAAGCACCGCCGGCAAGAGTACGTGCGAAAAGTACGCCTACCGTTGTCAATAAGGCGGAGCCTAGGCAGGTTGTCGTTAAAACCCGCGTCTTTAATAATCCCAGTGTGGCAATTATGATTTCTGGAGCAAAATCTTTTTCAGAGCTCAGAGATGTGACAGAGAGATTTTTAGATGTCATCAATCATTATGACGCTGTTGCCCCGCAGACCGTTGTTACTTCTTCTAGAGCCTATGTAGAGGCGCTTCGAACTTTAGACAGAAGTGTCCAAGGCATTGGATTTGGAGCTGTTTTAGAAGATGCAAAAATGCGCCCAGAGCTAGAAGCAAAACTAGAACCTCTCAAGCAACAACTGTTAGGATACTTTTCCGCCAATTTAACGTTATACTATCTCACAGGAACAGATGTGTTGTTTTCTCCTACGATCCTAAGAGACATCGTAGCCACTCAAAGGTTGTCTGAAGAAAATCAAAGGATGCTTCTGGATTTGATTGTTGATGTTCACGTAAAATCCAAAATAAATATTAACGACTTTTTGATGGAAAATGTTGTTAAACCCATTCTTCGCAGCAATGAAGCTCTTCGATTTGAGTATCTCCAAACACTGGGTATCGATCTTTCAGAAAAATCACTTTTTTCGGAAGAAGAACTTTTGCGAGAAAAAAGTGAAGAATTGGTACGGGATGTTCGTCAGCCCGGAGGGATCGATCGGGAAGGCAGGGAAGGCAACATCATTGATCTCATCGAAGCCAGAGAGGGCATGGAAGATGCAGGGCTTGTGGATGTGACTCGAGAAGATCCCCTGGT